>CAYYCE010000014.1:0-15873 GCA_964469635.1 uncultured Kineosporiaceae bacterium | reverse complement strand
GCCGCGAGGGCATGATGTACGCCCAGTACATCGCGGCCCAGGCGTTCAACTCCGGTGGGCTGGGCATCATCCATTCCATCTCGCACGCCGTCTCGGCGTTCTACGACACTCACCACGGGTTGAACAACGCGGTCGCGTTGCCCAGGGTGTGGGCCTTCAACATGCCGGTGGCCTACAAGCGATTCGCCGACATCGCCTACGCGATGGGGATCGACACCCACGGAATGTCGGACGTCCAGGCCGCCGAGGCGGCCCTGGAGGCCGCGATCCGGCTCCTGCGCGACGTCGGCATCCCGGAGCGGTTCGTCGACGTCACTCAGGACAGCTACTCCAAGAACCGGCTCGGGCAGGGCCCCACGGCCTTCTACGAGCGGTCCAAGGAGATCAAGGGCGATGCCGCGGACGTCGACCGGATCACCAACCACGTCCTCGGCGACGCCTGCACTCCGGGCAACGCCAAGGAATGCACCTTCGAGACTGTCCGTCCCGTCGTGGAGCACTGCATGACCGGCGACCTGGACGAGCTGCTCACCTGACAACGAGGTTCCGGTCGGCGGGTCACCACCGCGATGGCTCGCCGACCGGTCGAGCGCGGGAGGGCCGCTGTGGAGGAGTTCGCCGATGTCGCCGAGGCCGCGAAGCGGTTCGCCGAACACGGATACCTGACCGATGACAGACTGGCCACCACGGTCTTCCTGCTGACCCGGCTGGGCAAACCGGTGCTGCTGGAGGGGCCGGCGGGCGTGGGCAAGACCCAGCTCGCGGCCAGCCTTGCCGAGGTCACCGGACGGCGCCTGTTACGCCTGCAGTGCTACGAGGGCCAGGACGAGACCAAGGCGCTGTACGAATGGGACTACGGCAAGCAACTGCTGTACACCCAGATCCTGCGCGAGAAGATCGGGCAGCTGCTGGCCGATGCCGAGGCTCTCACCACCGCGGTGGAGCGGATCGCCGCTCAGGAGAGCGTGTTCTTCTCCGCCCGCTTCCTGGCCCCTCGCCCGCTGCTGGAGGCGATCACCTCCCCGGAGCCGACCGTTCTGCTCATCGACGAGGTGGACCGGGCCGACGAGGCCCTCGAGGCAGTACTGCTCGAGCTGCTGGGCGAGTTCCAGATCTCGATCCCCGAGATCGGCACCGTGGCCGCCCGCCACCGGCCGCATGTGGTGCTCACCTCCAACAACACCCGGGACCTGTCCGCCGCCCTGAAGCGCCGCTGCCTCCACCTGTTCCTCGACTACCCCTCGGCCGAGCGTGAGCTGGAGATCCTGCGCTCGAAGGACACCGGTCTGCCGGAGGCGTTGTCCGCCCGGTTGGTCGAAGTGGTGCGCCGGCTGCGCGAGCTGGAGCTGCGCAAGGCGCCCAGCATCTCCGAGACCATCGACTGGGCCCGGACCCTGGCCGTGCTCGGGGTCGAGGACCTCGACGCCGAGGTGCTCTCCGCCACGCTGAACGTGGTGCTCAAGTACGAGCGCGACCTGGGCCGCGCCGCGGCCCAGATGCCCACGCTGCTGTACGGCCTGGTCGACCCCAACGCGACCGTTCCAAAGACACTTCCGGGGGACCTGGCGCACGGCCACGGACACGGCCACGGCCACGGACCAGGCGCGGACGGCGACCACGGCGACCACGACGACCACGGCGACGAGGACGTCGACGGCCGCGCGGTGCGGGCCGCCAAGGACGCCCCCGGTCGGCACGACGAGGCCTACTACGGGTCCCCCGGCCGGGCCGGGGCCCAGCGGCCGGTCGGGACGGGCCAGGGGGCCCGCTCGTTCGGCGCCCGCCGGGCCCGGCGTCGTCCGGTGTAGCGCCCGGCGAGGGGAGGGCGGGATGGACGACGCGCTGCATCGTTTCGTGCGGCTGTTGCGGCTGTACGGGGTCCGGGTGAGCGTCGCGGAGACCATCGACGCACTGCGGGCGGCCGCTCAACCGGGGGTTCTCGGCGACCGCTCGGTGCTGCGCAGCGCGCTCATGGTGGCCCTGGTCAAGGACCGGCGGGATCTGGGCACGTTCGACAGGGTCTTCGACGCGTTCTTCGGGTTGCGCCCGGTCGTCGAGGAGGAGGGTGTCGTGCACTCCCACGCCCACGACGACCTCGCCGATACCGGCGAGCTCACCCGGTTCACCCTCGGCGAGGAGCCCGGCGAGACCCCGCAGCAGGGTCACTCGCACGGCAGGCCGGTCGAGCTGCACCGCTTCTTCAAGCCCGAGGACATGGCCCAGCAGTACAACCTGCACCAGGAGGCCGATCGCCTCGACATGGCCTCGCTCACCGACGAGATCGTGATGTCCACCGACACCACGCAGGGGCCGGGGGAGGCCGCCCGCGTGCAGGTCTCGACCTCACGGCTGCACAACCCCGGCCTGCCCGGTGAACTGGCCGCGCGTGCGGGCCTGACCCTGGACGCCGAGCTCACCGTCGCCGAGGAGATGGCGCTGCTGGACTGGCTGGCCGACCAGTTGCCGGACGACCTGCCCGAGGACCCGGCCGACGGGGACTCCGGCGGCGCGCGGCGGGACGCGGCGGCCCTGGCCGCCCTACGGGAGGCGCTCGCTCCGTTCCTGGCCGCCCTGCCGGACGCGCTGCGCCGTCACCTGGAGAACCTGATGGCCCACCAGCGCGAGGTGGAGTCGCGGGAGATCGCGGCGGCGGCCACCGAGACCGTCGACGAGTCCGAACGGGCCGAGTTGGAGGAGGGCCTGCGCCGCCTGCTGCGCAGCCTGCACGGGGCCCCTCGGCCGCGCCGCCGGGTCGCGGCCCGGGGCACGGTGGACCCGGCGCGCACCATGCGCACCAACATGCGCTACGACGGGGTGCCCTTCCGGCCGGTCACGGTCGGCAAGGTGGAGGACCGCCCGCGGTTGCTGGTGCTCTGCGACGTGTCGTTGTCGGTGCGGATGACGGCCAAGTTCACCCTGCACCTGGTGCACTCGCTGGCCTCGTTGGCCACCGGGGTGCGGACCTTCGCCTTCTGCGCGGACCTGGTCGAGATCACGGATCTGTTCGCCGAACACCGCATCGAGGAGGCGTTGTCGCTGGTGGTGGCTGGGTTGCCGGCCGGAGGACTGCTGGACGTCGATGCCGACTCCGACTACGGCCGGACATTCGAGCAGTTCCTCGAGCAGTACGGATCGGCGATCACCCGGCGCAGCACCGTGCTGGTGCTCGGCGACGGCCGGGGCAACGGGCACGACCCACGGGTGGACGTCTTCGAGGAGATCACCCGCCGGGCCCGTTCGACGATCTGGCTCACCCCCGAGCCGCGCTACTCCTGGGCGCTGGGCCGGTGTGATCTGCCGGCCTACGCCGAGTTCTGCGACCGGACCCAGGTGGTGCGCGGCCTGCGGGGGCTGGAGCGGCTGAGCCTGCAGGCGGCGGTGGCGCGATGACGGTGACACCGGCGGGTCCGATCGACGCCTTCGCCCCCGCGCCGGGCGGGGTGTACCGCGACGGCCTGGTCGAGGTGCGCCGGGCCGGCCCGGTCCGCTCCCGTCGGGTGCTGCACATGGTGCGCACCGAGCACTTCGACGTCGTACCGGTCGGCGAGCGGGTGCGGGTCGCGCACCTGCTGAGCAGCGATCAGGTCGGTGACGATCTGGCCGGGCTGCTCGCCGAGGAACTGTTCAGGCCGGGGTGGCTGCGGGGCCAGGAACTGTTCCAGAGGATCTTCACCGGGGTCGTCCGGACCGTCCACGAGGACCCGCTGGCCAGCTGGGACCTCTTCTACCGCAACACGTTGAACCGGATCGACGACTGCCTGGTCGGGGCCGAACCGGCGGCCGGCAGCGTCGCCGCCTTCGCGCCGGTCCACGGTCACGTCTCCGCGCTGGTCCGCGGTTCCCGCGTGCTCGAACTGGGGTGCTGCTTCGGCTTCCTGTCGCTGCGGCTGGCCGCGGCGGGACTCGATGTCACGGCCAGTGACGTGAACCCGGGCACGATCGACGTGCTCGCCCGGGTCGCCCCCCGGCTCGGGGTGTCGCTGCGTGCGGTGGTCGCGGACGCCACCTGTCACCCCGGGGCAGACGGCGAGGCGGACACCGTGCTCGCCGTCCACCTGCTGGAGCACCTGGACCCGGATGACTGCGAGCGGGTGGTCTCGGAGGCGGTGCGGCTCGCCCGCCGCAGGGTGGTGATCGCCGTCCCGCTGGAGGAACAGGCCGAAGAGATCTGGGGGCATCTGCGCACCGTCTCGCTGGCCGACCTGACCGGCTGGGGGCGGCACAGCGGGCTGGCGCACGAGGTGTACGAGTACCACGGGGGCTGGCTGGTGCTCGATCGCTCCTGAGCCCGATGGCTCAGATGACGCCCATCTTCGACGCCTCGTAGACCGCCTCGGCGCGGCGGGAGACGCCCAGCTTCCGCAGGATGTTCCCGACGTGGAACTTCGCCGTGGTCTCGGAGATGTACAGCTGGGCCCCGATGTCCCGGTTGGACAGGCCCCGGGCCAGCAGGCGCAGCACCTCCCGCTCCCGGTCGGTCAGACTGGTCGAGGGTTCCGTCGACGGGGCGTTGAGCCCTCGCACCATGGCGGCGGCCGAGCGGGCGTCGAACGCGCTCCCGCCGCGGGCGACATCCCTGATCGCGCGGATGAGTGCCGAGGTGTCGACGTCCTTGACCACGTACCCCTTGGCCCCGGCCCGGATCGCCTGCAGCACCAGTTGATCGTCGAGGAATGTGGTCAGGACCAGGATCCCGACGGCGGGGAAGCGTTCACTGAGCTCGGCGCACAGGCCCAGACCCTCGGTGTCGGAGCTGGTCGACAGCTTCAGGTCGAGCAGCACGATCCGGGCGCCCGTGTGCTCGACCATGGTCCGTGCCTCGACGGCGGTCGAGGCCTCGGCGACCACGTGCAGGTCGTCCTCGCGATCCAGGATGGAGCGCAGCCCCTGCCGCACGATGGCGTGGTCGTCGACCAGCACGATCGTCGTGCCGCCATCGTCGGGGCCATGGCCGTTGCCCAAGGCGTTCTCGACGGTCACCGGTCCTCCTCCCGTCCGGACCCGACGTCCGGGCTGCTCAACAGCTCGCTGATCACTCCGGCCCGCTCCGGTACCGGCAGCGGTATGCGCATCTCCACCCTCACCCCGCCCATCCGGGCGCGCCGGAATGCCACCGTGCCGCCCAGGTCGCCCACTCGGGCCTCGATGTTGGCCAGTCCCCGATGCCGCCCGTCGGTCGGTGTGCCGCGCTGGATGCGCAACCGCCGGCTGAGGTCGGTCGGATCGCCGTTTCCGTCGTCGGCCACGCTGATCAGCAGCTCGGCCGGCCGGTAGCGCAGCCGTACGGTCGCCCGGGTGGCATCGGCATGTGTGGCCACGTTGAAGAGCGCCTCCCCGACCGCACGAGCGATCTCGTGATGGGCGTCCAGGGGTAGCCGGACCAGGTCGCCCTCGACCCGCACCGCGACGTCCAGCCCCTGATCGTGGTGGCCCGCCACCTCGTGCAGCAGCTCGGGCAGCGTGGACAGGGTCGGGCGGGGGGAGCGGTGCAGCGCGTAGATGGCCCGCCGCAGCTGTTCGACAGCCTGCCCGGACAGGTCCTTGGCGATCTCCAGCTGGGCGAGGACGCGTTCGCTCACCTCGGCGGCGGACGAGACGGCCGCGCGCCGGTGGGAGCGGTCGGCGACCGCCGCCATCTCGCCGCGGGCGACCTCGACCGCCATCCCGCTGGAGAGCACGAACTGGGTGACGCTGTCGTGCAGCTCGCGGGCGATCCGGGCGCGCTCGGCGTCGATCAACTCACGCTGGTGGGCGATCTGCAGCCGCTGCTCGGCCTCCTCGAGTGCGCGGGTACGGACCTGGAGGTCCCGGGCCTGGGCCGCGGTGGACTCGTACAGCCGCTGGGCGCGCCGATGCAGGCTCATCCCGGCCTGGTACTGCTGGGAGGTGTGAAGCGATACGGCGGCCTGGTTGGCCAGGATCCTCAGCACGGACAGATCGCCGGGCTCGGGCTCGACGTCCAACCCGTGCAGTCCTGCCAGGCTGCCCACCCGCCGGCCCTCCAGGGTCATCGGCACCCGGACCCAGGCGCCGTCGTCCTGGCTCCGGGTCGCATACCCGCCGCGGACGGCGTGCAACTCCCGGCGGACGAAGCCGGGCACCCCGTCCTCGTCGTCCCGGGGCCGCCCGTGCGCGGCCAGCACCAGGAACCGGGGACGGGCGCCGGCCAGGTGGCCATCGGACAGGGCGAGCAACGTCCACTCGGCGTGCAGGTGTTCGGCGGCTGCGCGCACCACTTCCTCGAGCAGGCCGCGGGGGCCCTCGACGGTGCGCACCAGGGCGCGGGAGATCGAGTCCATGGCCCGGACGGCGCGTTGCATCCGCTGGTCCGAGCGCACGTAGGCCCGGTAGTAGCTCCGCTTGCCGGATCGGACCCCGGTCAATCGGGTCAGGTCGGCTGGGCCTGACCCGGGGCCCGGGGTGTTCAGAGCGCCTCCCGATACAGGGCCTCGAGGTCCGCGGCGCGCGCAGGGCGGGGATTGGTGGCCAGGCAGGCGTCGTCGAGGGTGGTCCGGGTCAGGCGCGGTATGTCGTCCGCGCGGACCCCCAGCTCTCGCAGCCCCCTCGGGACGCCGATGTCGTCGGCCAGCCGGCGGATGTACTCCGCGAGCATCTCGGCGGCCACCTCACCGGGTACCCCGTCCACCGCCAACCCGGCCGCTCTGGCCAGGGAGACGAACCGTTGCGGGGTGGCCCGGGCGTTGTAGCGGATCACGTGGGGCAGCAGCACCCCGTTGACCACGCCGTGCGGGGCGTCCAGCAGGCCGCCGACCTGGTGGCTCATCGCATGGGTCGCGCCGAGGATCGCGTTGGTGAACGCCAGCCCCGCCTGCAGGCTGGCCTGGGCCATGTTCGCGCGCGCGGTCTGCTCCCGTGGGCGGGTCATCGTGGTGCGCAGGTTCGTGCACACCAGGGTGACGGCGTTCAGCGCGTGCAGATCGGCCAGGGGGTTGTGCGCCCGGGACACGTAGGACTCGATGCCGTGGGTCAACGCGTCCAGCCCGGTCGCCGCGTTGAGTTCCTCCGGCATCGTCACCAGCAGCCGAGGATCGGTGATCGAGATGTCCGGGACGAGGGCCCGACCCATGATCGTGATCTTCACCGATCGGTCGGTGTCGGTGACGATGCAGAACTGGGACACGTCGGCGCCGGTCCCCGAGGTGCTGGGGATCATCAGCAGCGGCGGGATCGGGTCGGTCAGCTGATCCACGCCGGCGTAGTCGAGGATGTCCCCCCCGTTGCCGGTCAGGATGGCGACCCCCTTGGCGGCGTCCAGCACCGAGCCGCCGCCCAGGCCGATCAGGACGTCCGCCCCCTGCTCCCGGTAGGCCTCGAACGCCGCCCGCACCTCGAAGTCCTTCGGGTTGGGCGTGATCCGGGAGAAGACGACCGGTTCCAGCCGCGCGGTTCGCAGGTGCACCAGGAGCTCGTCCAGCCACCCGACCTCGACGATGCCCGGGTCGGTGACCACCATGGGACGGCGTGCGCCCAGTCGCAGGGCGGCGAAACCGGCCTCACCCAGGGAGTTCGGGCCGAAGACCAGTTCGGGCGCATGGAACTTGACCAGATCGCCCGGTGGTCCCGTCTGACCCACCTGATTCTTGGTGGTCCCGGTGCGCGCCCTCGTGACCACGTCGCCCTCTTCCCTGACGATCGGATGCACGGGACGTCCACGTTTGACCCGGTATTCCACCGTAGACCGGTATGGGCGCTGTGGCGAGAGCGTGGGCGCGATCACGTTGAGTGGGCTCCGCGCGGCTGACGCGACTCAACGGCCGGTCTGCGGCATGATCATCACGTGCACCAGGCTTATGCAGTCGGCCGGGAACCCTCCCCGTCGGGCGTGCTCGGCGATCAGTTCGGGGTCGGCGGCGTCGTAGACGCAGTAGAGCTTGTCGTCGGTGACGTAGGAATGCACCCAGGACACGTCCTGCAGGCCCGCCAGCACCTCGTTGGACTTGGCGCTGAGGGCACGTAGTTCGTTCGGGCTGAGCAGGCCCGCTCCGGGCAGCGTGCGCTCGATGACATACCGGTTCATGGGCCGACCTCGGCGGTTGGGTGACGGTGGGGATCACCGGTCACGCTACGTCCGGCCTCCGGGTGAGGGAACCCGCTCGAGGGGCGGAGTCACCCGTCCGACCGGGCAGGTGACAGGCGAGGCGCAAGGTGTCTACTGGAACGTCGGACCAGTCGCCGGTGCCTCCTCAGCCGGTGAAACCGCCGTCCAGTCCCAGCAGCGACCCGTTCAGGGCGCGTCCGGCCGGGCTGCAGCAGTGAGCCACGGTCGCGGCGATGTCGGCGGGTTCGAGCACCTCGCGGACCAATTGGTGCCGGGCCAGTTCCTCGGGTCGGACACCGTACAGGTCCGCCGTGGCCCGCAGCATGGCGGTGTTCGTGGCGCCGGGTGCCAGGGCGATCGCGCACACCCCGGTCCCGGCGAGATCGGCGGCCAGACCGCGCACCAGGCCGAGGACCGCGTGTTTGGCCATGCCGTAGGCCGACAGCGCGAACAGGCCGCGGCTGGCCGCCGTCGACGCCAGGGCCAGGAACCGGCAGCCCGACGGATCGGGGCCGGCCAGCATGGCGGGGACGGCCGCGGCCGCGGTGTGCCAGACGCCCAGAACGTCGATCTGCCAAGCGGTCTCGACGGCAGCGGGGTCCTCCTGCCACAACGGATGCCCACCCACCACGACGGCGGCCGCAGCGACGGCGACGTCGAGCCGCCCCCATCGTTCCAGCGCCGCTGCCACGGCGGCGTCCAGGTCCTCCCGCCGACGCACATCGCCGCGGCGCGCCAGGACCCGGTCGCCGAACCGCAGGGACAGCTCCGCCAGCTCCCCGGACGTGGCCAACGCATATCCGACGCCCGCGATCCCGTGCCCGGTGCCCGCGCAGAGGTCCACGGCCACCACTCTGAACCCGCTCGCGCACAAAGCCTCCACGGTCGCGGCGCCGATGCCCCGCGCCGCCCCGGTGACCAGGGCGACGCGCGCTTCGGCGGCGTCCGAGGCCATCGCGGTCGATGCCCGGTGGATGCCCGGTCCGAGGCCCGGTCCGAGGCCCGATCGGCCGTTCAGCCGATCCGTGCGGCCGTCCCGGGTGCGCCGAGCACTCGGGTGAACCCCTCGGGCACAAGGACGTCGTCGCGGCTCAGATCCGCCACGCTCGCGCGGCCGAGGCCCAACAGCGCCGAGTCGATCCCGCCGCGCAACACGTCGAGCACGTTCTCGACACCCCGCTGCCCGCCGGCGGCCAGCCCCCACAGGTAGGCCCGCCCGATGAGCACTGCCCGGGCGCCGAGGGCCAGCGCCTTCACAACGTCGCCGCCCCGCCGGATCCCCCCGTCCAGCAGCACCTCGATCTGGTCGCCCACCGCGTCGGCGATGTGGGGCAGCATGCGAATCGGCGCCGGGGTGCCGTCCAGGTTGTTGCCCCCGTGGTTGGACACCGAGATCGCGCTCACCCCGGCGTCCACCGCCCGTTGCGCGTCGTCGATCCGGCCGATCCCCTTGAGCAGGAACGGTCCGCCCCACTCCTTGCGCATCCAGGCGACGTCGTCCCAGCTCGGCGGCGGGGTCTGCATCCACTGGCCGTAGGCGCCGAAGAACGTCGGGGCGACTCCGTTCTCCCTCAGATTGGGCGCGGTCAGGTCCGGTATCCGGCCGCTGCGGGCGAACTCCAGCAGCCAGGCCGGTCGCCGCAGCACCTCCGGTGCGAACTGCAGCGCCGTTCTGAGGTCGACCTTCTCCGGGATGGCGGGGCTGCCCCAGTCGCGGCCGTAGGAGAAGGACCAGTCCAGGGTGAGGATGAGCCCGACCGCGCCGAGCTCGCGGGCCCGTTCCATCCGCGCGGCCATCTGCTCCTTGGTCCCCATCCAGTACAGCTGGAAGAAGGTCTGGGGGTTGGCCACGATCACCTCGGACAGATCCTTGCTCGCGAAGGAGGACAGGCAGATCGCCGTGCCGCGGGCGGCGGCCGCCGCAGCGACTGCCACCTCACCGTCCGGATGGACCGCCTGGACTCCGGTCGGGGAGATCATCACCGGGAGGGCCAAGGGCTGGCCCAACACCGTGGTCGAGGTGTCCCGTTGCGGCGCGAGCCCGGCCACGTGGGGGGCGAACCCGAGTTCGGCGAAGGCCGCGGTGTTGTCCTGGTAGGACAACCCGCGCTCGGAGCCCGCCAGCAGGGCGGAGTACACGGACGGCGGCAGTCGCCGCTTCGCCCGCCGCTGGGCCTCGGCCACGGTCTCGAACCATCCAGACGTCATCGTCTGCTCCCGTTCCCCGGCTGACGTGCCCGCACCGGCACCCGTCGTCATTCGACGCTAGGCGGCCGTTCGCGCCCGGGGCACTCTCCGTCCGGGCAGGCGGGACGACCTGGCGGTCAGGGCGCCACCTGCGAGATCCGGAGGGTGCGTGCTCGCCTTCACGGTCCGTCGGTGGCCGCCCGTGGCGTCGGCGAGCGACTACAGTCGGCCCATGGCCGGGTGGTCCTCGTGGGTGGTCGTCGGTGCGGTGGCCGTGGGCGGCGCGCTGTTCTTCGCCGTCGCCATGGTGGCCAACCGGCTGTTGCGTCCCCAGGCCCCCAACCGCGAGAAGCTCACCACCTACGAGAGTGGTGTCGATCCGGTGGGCCGGGGGTGGTCGCAGACCCAGGTCCGGTTCTACCTGTATGCCTTCCTCTACGTCGTCTTCGCGGTCGATGCGGTGTACCTGTTCCCCTGGGCCGTGGTGCTCGAGGCCCTCGGCTGGACCGGCGTGGTCGAGATGGGCATCTTCCTCGGCGTCCTCGCGGTGGGTCTGTTGCACGCCTGGCGGCGGGGTGCCCTGAGGTGGACCCCGTGAGCGAGGCCCCCGTGAGCCAGGCCGTCGAGCTCGGCATGCCGTCGGTGGGGCCGATCCAGGCCGTCGCTCCGCATCCGTTGCGCCTGATCCTGAACTGGGGACGGCGCTACAGCCTGTGGGTGTTCAACTTCGGGTTGGCCTGCTGCGCGATCGAGTTCATCCACGGCAGCATGGCCCGCCACGACTTCATCCGGCTCGGGGTGATCCCCTTCGCCCACGGCCCACGCCAGGCCGATCTCATGGTCATCAGCGGCACCGTCACCGACAAGATGGCTCCCGCCGTCCGCCGGCTGTACCAGCAGATGGCCGAGCCCAAGTACGTGATCAGCTTCGGGGCCTGCTCGAACTCCGGCGGCCCCTACTGGGACTCCTACTGCGTGACCAAGGGCGTCGACCAGATCATCCCGGTGGACGTCTACGTCCCGGGCTGCCCGCCCCGGCCGGAGGCGCTGCTGCAGGGCATCGTCAAGCTGCAGGAGAAGATCGCCGGGGAGAATCTCGCCCGCCGCTACCGCACCGGCCGGCGCCCGATCTCGGCGGCCGAGGCGACGCGGGAGCGGGTCCGGCGATGACGGGTCTGCGGGTCGCCTCGGTGCAGGACGTCTTCGACACCGGGCTCGGCGCCCCGGTCCCGGTCTCCCTGGACGGCGCCGGGAGCCCCGTGGTCGACGTCCCGGCCCCGCGGTGGCGGGATGCCGCCGATCTGGCCCGTGGCCCGCTCGGGCTCGATTTCGTGGACTGGCTGTCGGCCGTCGACGAGCCCGACGCCGACCCGCCGGGGCTGGACGTCGTGCTGCACGTCGCCGACTCCACGGCGATCACCCGCCGGCTGCTGCTGCGCGCCCGGATCCCCGCCTCGGCGTCGCGGCTGCCGTCACTGACCGGGGTGTGGCCCGGCGTGGCCTGGCACGAGCGGGAGACCTTCGAGATGTTCGGGGTCGTCTTCGACGGCTTCGAGGACGGCCAGCTTGCCCCGAGCGTGGGGACGGATGTGCCCGGCGGGCAGCCGCTCGGGCTCCGCCCGCTGCTGCTGCCCGAGGGGTTCGAGGGGACGCCGCTGCGCAAGTCGTTCGTGCTGGCGGCCCGTGTGGGCAAGGCCTGGCCCGGGGCCAAGGAGCCGGGGGAGGGCGAGGGTGCCGCGCCCAGTCGGCGCAAGACGCGTCCGCCCGGCGTCCCCGACCCGGCGGCCTGGGGTCCTCGGGAGCCGGGTGTGGTCCCGCAGCCCGAGGCGCCGCGGCCCCCGCGCGGGGCCCGCCCCGCCCGACCCGCCCGACCCACCCGACCCACCCGGGCGGCCCGTGGTGAGCCCGGCGGCGGGCAGCCGTGAGCGAGGCCGTCGACGTCCTGATCCGGGCGGGCTCGGTTGTGGTGGCCTTCCTGGTGCTGCCATTGCTGGTCGGGCAGGCCGAGCACAAGGTGATGGCCCACATGCAGGGCCGGTTGGGCCCGATGTACGCCGGCGGGTACCACGGGTGGGCACAGCTGGTGGCCGACGGCGTCAAGTTCGCCCAGAAGGAGGAGATCGTCCCCGCGGCGGCAGACCGCCTGGTCTTCCGGCTGGCCCCGGCGGTGGCGCTGGTGCCCTATCTGGTGGCCCTGTCGGCCATCCCGCTCTCGCCCACCCTTGTCGCCGCACCGTTGGACGCCGGGCTGCTGTTCGTGCTCGCGGTCGGCGCGGTCGGTGTCCTGGGATCGTTGATGGGCGGGTGGGCCGGCGCCAACAAGTACGCCCTGCTGGGCGGCCTGCGCTCGGCGGCCCAGCTGCTGGCCTACGAGCTGCCGATGGTGCTGGCCGCCGCCAGCGTGGCGCTGGCGGCCGGGTCGCTGAACCTGGTGACGATCGCGCAGCGCTGGCAGCCCTGGTGGCTGATCTGGCAGGCCGGGGCGCTGGCGGTGTTCGCGGTGGCCGGGCTCGCCGAACTGCATCGCCCGCCGTTCGACATGCCGGTGGCCGACTCCGAGATCGTGGCCGGACCGCTGACCGAGTACAGCGGACTGCGCTTCGCCCTGTTCCTGCTCGCCGAGTACGCCGGGATCGTGCTGCTCGGCGGGCTGATCGCGGTGCTGTTCCTCGGTGGCTGGCGCGGCCCGTTCGACGGCGTCCTGGGCCCGGTGTGGATGCTGCTCAAGGCGGGTGTGGTCGCCCTGGTCGTGATCTGGGTGCGGGTGTCGTGGCCGCGGATGCGCGCCGATCAGCTGCAGCGGCTGGCTTGGGGGGCCCTGGTGCCGATCGCGTTGGTCCAGCTCGCGGTCACCGCAATCGGCGTCGTCGCCTTGGGGTGACCGGTTAGGCTTGCCTCTTCTGCGTTGCCCGGCCCGGCGATGCGGGCGGAGGGAGACATGGGTCGACCCCGACGTCAGGAATCGCGTCGCGCGCACCTCATCGCCGCGACGCAGCGGGTTCTCGCGCGCGACGGTCTGGTCGGCCTGCGGGTGCGCGAGGTCGCGACCGAGGCCGGGATGAGCCCCGCGTCGGTGCTCTACTACTTCCCCGATTCCTCCCAGCTGGCGGCGCAGGCCCTCGAACACGTGCTGCACGCCGCCGGCACCGAACGGTCCGCGACGGCCGCCTCGATCCCGGACCCCTTCGAGCGGTTGCTCGCCCTGATCAACCTGGACATCCCCGACCCGCTGCCGGGGATCCGCCGGGCGTTGTGCGAGATCCCCGGCAGGCTCGAGGACCACCCGGAGCTGGCGCGGCTGATGGCGTGCGTGGTCCGGGAGCAGGTGGCGGTCTACCGGTCGGCGCTCGAGGACGCCCTGGCGGCCTCGCAGCGTGGAGGGGGGCCGGACGTCGGTCTGCTGGCCAGGTGCCTGGTGGCCGACCTGATCGGCACCGACCTGTACCGGTTCTGCGGTCTCGAGACAGCCGCCGAGGCACGCCACCGGGTGCTGACCACCGTCGAGGGTTTGGTGGGCGGGGATCTGGCCGTCTCGGGCGCCTTCCGTGGCAGCGGCGCCCCGGGGCGGGGGACGACGCCCGCTCGGGTCAGCGCGACACGTTCTTGACCAGGTGCACCAGCCGGTAGGGCGGGGTGCCCCGCACGCCGGTGTCCGCGTCGCTGCGGTGGGTCTCGCGGTAGCCGTGCCGGGTGTAGAGCGTCAGGTTCGCGGCGCTGTACTCACCGGTGAACAACCGGATGCTGCCTACCTCGGGTGCCCGCAGAACCAGCTCGGCCTCGGCGGCCAGCAGCAGCCGGGTGCCCAGGCCCTGCCCCTGACGATCCGGGGCGACGATCAGCCGGCCGAGTTCGGCGACCTCCTCGCCCGACCGGTGTCGCAGCCGAACCGCCGCGACCAGCCGGTGGCCGTCGCGCAGCCCCAGCGCGACGACGTCCGGATCCTCCAGCTCGGTCCGTAGTTCCCGGAGACTCTGGACCAGGGGCGGCAGCCACGGATCCCGGTGCAGCTGAGCCTGTTCGGCGTAGGCGCTGCGTTGCAGGGTGAGCAGCTCCCCGGCGTCGTCGGGGCCGAGTCCGTGCGGGCGGGGCGGGTCCGGTGAGCCGCCGACCACGATCCCGTCGCACGTCACGCGGGTACGGTAGCGCCGCCCGGACGAGCACGGACGAGCACGGCCGAGCCCGGTCGACGCGCGTGTCGGCGCACATGGTCGCGCCGGGGGCCCTCGAGACGGCAGGATGCAGGCGTGAGCGCGGAGCACGCAGCCGGCGCATCCGAGCACGCGGTGCCCACCGGTCCCCCCCTGCCGTCCCGCCGACGGCCGATCGGTGTCGGCGGTGGGCTGCTGCGGGGACTGGCCACGACCGCCTCGACGATGCTGCACCACGCCCACACCGCCGAGTACCCGGACGTGGCGCCGACGCTGCCCCCGCGCAGCCGCGGCGTGATCGCGCTGCTGCAGGAGAACTGCACCGTCTGCATGCTGTGCGCCCGCGAGTGTCCGGACTGGTGCATCTACATCGACTCGCACAAGGAGACCCTGCCCGCGGTGGGGGGCGGCCGGGCGCGCCAGCGCAACGTGCTCGACCGCTTCGCGATCGACTTCTCGTTGTGCATGTACTGCGGCATCTGCATCGAGGTGTGCCCGTTCGACGCGCTGTTCTGGTCGCCGGAGTTCGAGTACGCCGAGTTCGACATCGCCGACATGCTGCACGAGAAGGAGCGGCTGTCCGGGTGGCTTGCCAGCGTCCCGCCGCCGCCGCAGCTCGACGGGGGCGCCGCCGAGCCCAAGGAGGTCGAGGCCTCCCGCAAGCGGATCCCGGCGCCCCAACCCGAGCCGGCGCCCGAACCCGAGCCGGAGGCCGGGTCGTGAGCGGTGTCGAGGCGGCCTTCGCGGCGTTCGCGCTGACGTCGGCGGTCGCGGCGGTGTTCGCCGTGACCAGTCGACAGGTGGTCCACGCGGCGCTGTGGCTGGTGCTCTCGCTCGGGGCGCTCGCAGGGGTCTATCTGGTGTTGGGCGGCGAGGTCGTGGCCCTGGTCCAGGTGCTCGTATACGTCGGTGCGGTGGTCGTCCTGGTGCTGTTCGCACTGATGCTCACCCGCGCCCCCATCGGGGTGCGCCGGGATCTGAGTCTGTCGACCGGTCGGCGTCGGGTCGCCGCGGTGGCCGGTGTCGCCGTGGCCGTGCTGATCGCGGCGCCGATGCTGGTCGCGGTCGGCTCGAGCGCCGTCGACACCTCCGGTCGCGGTGCCGCGGCCGGGCTCGGCGAGGCGATCTTCACCGGCTGGGTGCTGCCGTTCGAACTGCTCTCCGTGCTGCTGTTGGCCGCCCTGGTGGCCGCGATCGCGGTCTCCCGATCGCAGCCCGGCGGCGGCTCGCGATGATCCACCTCGCGGGCCCGGTGCTCCTGGTCGCGGTCCTGGCCGGGACCGGGGTGTACGGGCTGCTCGCGCGGCGCAACGCCGTCCTGGTGCTGATCGGCGCCGAGCTGTTGCTGGGCGCCGCCGGGGTCCTCTTCATGATGGGCAGCGCGCTGCCCGCGGGCGGCCTGCTCGCCCTCGACGAGCCGGCGCGACCGGGCGGCGCGGTCGACCCGCTGCTGTCCGGGCAGGTCGCGACCATCATGCT
>CAYYCE010000013.1:0-16853 GCA_964469635.1 uncultured Kineosporiaceae bacterium | reverse complement strand
CGCCCGCACCCAGTTCACGGCCGCCGCCCACTCACGGTCCGGCGACGCCCGCGGCGAGCGCGGCGTCCGGTTCCCGCAGGGCCCGCCGTGCGCGGTGCAGCGCCCAGTACACCCGCTCGGGGGTGGCCGGTGAGCCCAGGTCCACGCCGCGTCCCGCCGGACCGAAGGCCGCGGCGGCCTGCCGCAACGCCTCACGCACGCTGAAGGCGAGCATGAGCGGGGGTTCGCCGACCGCCTTCGAGCCGTACACCACGCCGTCCTCGTGGGCGCGTTCGAGCAGCGTGACGCGGAATTCCTCGGGCATCTCCGAGAAGCTCGGCAGCTTGTACGTGCTGGCGGCCTGGGTGGCGAGCCGGCCACGGGTCGGGCCCTGCGAGGTGTCCCAGCGCAGGTCCTCCAGGGTGAGCCAGCCCATCCCCTGCACGAAGGCCCCCTCGACCTGACCGAGGTCGACCAGCGGCGAGAGGCTGTCGCCGACGTCGTGGACGATGTCGACCCGGCGGATCCGGTAGGCCCCGGTGAACCCGTCCACCTCGACCTCGGTCGCCGCGCAGCCGTAGGAGAAGTACTTGAACGGCGATCCGTGGAACGCCGCCAGGTTCCAGTGCAGCCCCTCGGTGCGGTAATAGCCCGCCGCCGACAGCTGCACCCGCTGCGAGTAGGCCTGCGACACCACCTCGGCGAAGGCCAGCCTCCCGTCCACCCCCAGGCCGGTGACCTCGCCGCCGGAGAACCGGACGTCGCAGGCGTTCACCCCCAGCCGTCCTGCGGCCACCCCGGCGAGCCGGTCGCGGATCTGCTCGCAGGCGTTCTTCACCGCCCCGCCGTTGAGGTCCGCCCCGGAGCTGGCGGCGGTCGCCGAGGTGTTGGGCACCTTGTCCGTGCGGGTCGGAGCCAACCGGACGGCGCCCAGCGGCACCCCCAGCGCGGTCGCGGCGACCTGCAGCATCTTGGTGTGCAACCCCTGGCCCATCTCGGTGCCGCCGTGGTTGATCAGCACCGAGCCGTCCCGGTAGACGTGTACCAGGGCACCGGCCTGGTTGAAGCTGGTGAGGTTGAAGGAGATGCCGAACTTCACCGGGGTGACGCCGATCGCCCGTTTGGTGTGCGGGTGGGCGGTGTTGAACGCCTCGACCTCGCCCAGCCGCCGCTCGATCTCGCCCCGCTCGTGCACCTGGGCCCAGACGGTCCCGATCCGCTCGGCGTCCTTGACCGGCTGGCCGTAGGGCGTGCTCTGCCCCGGGGAGTAGAAGTTGCGCCGACGCAGCTCGCGCGGGTCGAGGCCCAGCGCGGGGGCGCAGCGGCCGAGGATGTCCTCGATCACGAGCATCCCCTGCGGACCGCCGAACCCCCGGAACGCGGTCTGCGAGGTCTTGTTGGTCCGGGAGATCCGGCCCCGGACGTCGACGTGGGGCACCCAGTAGGCGTTGTCGATGTGGCAGAGCGCCCGGCTGACCACCGGTTCGGACAGGTCGAGGCTCCAGCCACCGTCCGTGACCAGGGTGGCGATCAGCGCCTCGATCCGGCCGTCGGGGTCGAAGCCGGCCCGCCAGGTTGCGTGGAAGCCGTGCCGCTTGCCGGTCATGGTCATGTCCTGGGTCCGATTGAGCCGCAACCGCACCGGGCGTCCGGTCAGCGTCGCGCCGATCGCCGCGATCGCCGCGAAACCATGGGGCTGCGTCTCCTTGCCCCCGAACCCGCCGCCCATCCGCAGGCACTGCACGGTGATCTCGTGGCTGGGCCGGCCCAGGACGTGCCCGACGATCTCCTGGGTCTCGGTGGGATGCTGGGTGCTGCACTGCACGAACACCTGCCCCGCCTCGTCGAGGAGGGCCAGCGCGCAGTGGGTCTCGAGGTAGAAGTGCTCCTGGCCCGAGAACTCGAAGACGCCCTCGAACACGTGGGCGCAGCCGCCTCGGCGTTCCCCCGCACCAGGCGGGGCTGGATCCCCTGGTAGCTGCCGGCCTCGATCGCCTCGGGGATCGTCATCAGCGCATCGAGCACCTCGTAGTCCACCTGCACGGCCAGCGAACCCCGCCGCGCCGCCTCGAGGCTCTCGCCGAGGACCCAGCAGATCGCCTGCCCGTGGAACATCACCTCGTCGGGGAACAACGGCTCGTCGTGCTTGGTGCCCGCGTCATTGACGCCGGGGACGTCGGCGGCGGTCAGCACCCGGACGACGCCCGGCACCGCGAGCGCCGGGGTGACGTCGAGCCGGGTGATCCGGGCGTGGGCGTGCGGCGCCTGCACCGGATGGGCGTGCAGGACACCCGTCAGCCGGTCGATCAGGTCGTCGGTGTACAGCGCGGTCCCGCTGACGTGTTCGGCGGCGCTCTCGTGCGGGATCGCCTCGCCGACGACGGGGTTCGCCGGCCGGGTGCTCAGATCGCTCACCGGGCCACCTCCGCGGGGGTGCCGCTCTCGGCATGGAGTCTCAGCAGCGACTGTTCGAGCATCGCGGCCCGGTAGGCGGCCGAGGCCCGGTGGTCGTCCAGCGGTGTGCCCTCGCCGCCGAGGATCGCGGCCGCCGCGGCGACCGCCGCGGCGCGCCACGGCGCGCCGAGCAGGGCCGCCTCCGTCGCCCGGGCCCGGATCGGCGTGGCCGCCACTCCACCCAGCCCGATCGCGACCCTGGTCACGGTGCCCTCCCGCACCTCGACGGCGTGCGCCACGGCCACGCTCGAGATGTCGTCGAACCGGCGCTTGGCGATCTTGTGGAACGCGCTGAGCGGGGCCGGGGGCATCGGGACGATCACGCTCTTGATCAGCTCGTCGCGGCGGCGGACCGAGGTGCGGTACCCGGTGAAGTAGTCGGCCAGCGCCACGGTGCGTTCGCCGCCGACGCCGGCCAGCACCACCGAGGCCTCCAGGGCCAGCAGCGCCGGGGGCGCGTCGCCGATCGGCGACCCGGTGCCCAGGTTGCCGCCGAGGGTGGCGCCGTTGCGGATCAGCCGGGAGGCGAACAGCGGGAACATCTGCGCGAGCACCGGCACCCGGCCGGCGAGAGCCCGCTCGATCTCGGTCAGGGTCAGGGACGCCCCGAGCTCGATCGAGTCCCGTCCGATCGCCAGGGTCCGCAGCTCCTCGAGCCGGTCCACGGCGACCACGAGCGGTGCCCGGACCCCGCGCAGGTTCACCTCCACACCCCAGTCGGTCGACCCGGCCACGACGACGGCCTCCGGTCGTTCGGCGAGCAGGTGCAGCGCCTCGGCCAGGTCCGCGGGGCGCACGTACTCTGCGCCGTCCCGGACGACGTGCGTGGCGACCGCCGGCGGCGCCGGAGTCGCCAGACGGGCTGACAGCGGGTCGTCGTCCTCGGGGTGGCCGAGGGCATAGGCGGCGTCGCGGATGGGGCGGTATCCGGTGCAGCGGCAGAGGTTCCCGCTCAGGGCGTGCAGGTCGAACCCGTTGGGCCCGCGCTCGTGCCCGTCGTCCGCCGCCGGGCCCCGATCGACGCCGTCAGCGCGATCGACACCGTCGACCCTGTCGGCCCGGTAGTACTCGGCGGCCATGCTGCAGACGAAACCCGGCGTGCAGTAACCACATTGGGATCCCCCGCGCACGGCCATCTCGTGCTGGACCGGGTGCAGTCGACCCGGCAGGCCCAGGCCCTGCGCGGTGACCACCTCCTGGCCGTCCAGGGAGTGGGCCGGGATCAGGCAGGCGTTGATCGCCGTCCACTCGCAGCCTCCGCCCGGACCCGGCCGGGCCACCATCACCGAGCAGGTGCCGCACTCCCCCTCGGCGCATCCCTCCTTGCAGCCGATCAGACCCTGATCGCGCAACCAGTCCAAGGCGCTGGTGTGCGGCGCCGTGTCCAGCGCGCGGCCCTGCCCGTTCACCGTGATCTGTGGCGACATCGGCCCAACCTCCGGATCGTTCGGGTGTCTGGGAGCGGCTCAGCCGCGGACGGGGCGTGCGAGCAGGCGATGGTGCGCGGCGACGGCGCGCCTGGCGGTGCCGGTTCCACTCATGTCAGGACCCTCGGTAGGTGGCGAATCCGAACGGGCTCAGCAGCACCGGGACGTGGTAGTGGGCGTCGGCATCGGCGACGGTGAAGACGACGACCACCTCGGGGTAGAACGCGGCGGTCCCCGCGGCGGCGAAGTAGGCACGGGTGTCGAACCGCAGCCGGTAGTCGCCGGTCGGCAACCGCTCCGGCCCGATCGTGGCGAGCCGCCCGTCGTCGTCCGTCACCCCCTCGCCGATCGCGGACCCCCCGGCCGCGGGTTCCAGCACGATCTCCACTCCCCGGGCGGGCAGGCCGAGCCCGGTGTCGAGGACGTGCGTGCTCAGGGTTGCCATGTCCCTCCCTTCTCGGTCGTCGCCAGGGCCGTGATCACCTGGTCGAGTCGCAGCAACGCGATCTCACCCAGTTGCGCGACGACCTCGGCGCGCTCGGCGACCTCGTCGTTGACCAGCCGCCGCTCGAGCTCGGCGAGGATCTGTTCGGCCGAACGCCCGGCGGCCCTGATCAGAAAGACCCGGTCGAACCGATCCTCGTAGGCGTGGTTGCCGGCCGCCAGCCGGGCCGCGACCTCGGCGTCGGCCGGGCCGAGGCCCGACTGCTCGCGGCGGGAGAACTCGGCGTCGTGCTCACCCGCCCTGGCCCGTTCCCCGATCCGGGGGTGGCGGGCCAGGGCGGTGTCGAGCTCCGCCACGGTCATCGCACGGGCCGATGCGCCCGCCCGTTCCCGCAGCGTCCGCGGATCGGCGTAGGGCCGCCCCGCCGCCACCTCGTCGGCCCACCGGGGGACGGCCAGACAGCTCAGCAGCCGTGGGGTGATCTCCCCGAGCGGGGCCCGGTTGAAGGCGTCCAGTCCGGACGCCTCGCTCGACCGGGTCATGTTCCTCCTCGTGGACGGCCGGTCCTCCGCTGTCTGGGTCAGCCTTCCAGAGGCCGGGTCCGGGCCGTCGTGATCGGGTTCGCGCCGGCGAGGAGCTCGTCGAACCGATAGCCGGCGATCTTGGCGATCTCGACCAGCGCTGCGGCATGTTCCTGGTTCTGGGAGTTGGCGAGTCGATCCGTCCCGTGGCGCAGCAGGTGTTCGACGGAGGGCTGGTCGCCGATCGCGGCGATCAGCGGGAACCCGAACCGCTCGCGGTAGGCCCGCGTCAACTCGGCGAGTTCCCGGTGCTGCTGCTCGTTGAGCAGCATCAGCCCCAGCGAGGTCTGCTCGCGCAACGCGTCGCTGCCGGCCTCCCCGGTGGCCACGGTGGCGGCCCCCAGGTCGGGGTAGGCCGTGATGAGCGCGAGCTGTTCCTCACGGTCGGCGCCGTACAGGGCCTCCTGGAAGGCCCGGCGCAGTTCGTGGGTGTCGCCGTAGGGGCGCAGGTCGAACGCCTGCTCGACGGCCCAGGTCGGCCCCTGGAACAGCCCGGCGAACGTGTCGACGAACTCCTCCCGCGACATCTGGTTGACCTCCTCCAACCGGATGGAGTCGCCCGGGACCCCGGCCACCGCCGGTCCCCGGCTGCCGGTGTGGAAGAAGACGACGTTCAGCAGGATCGCCACGATGCTGCCCAGGGTGATGCCGCTGCCGAGGATGATCTCGGCCCAGGACGGCACCGCCTTGGCCACGTCGGGCAGGAACGTGGCGTACATCGCCAGCGCCACCGAGGTCGAGACGATCACGATGTTGCGGTGGTCGTGGAAGTCGACCCGGGTCAGCGTCTGGATGCCGACCACCGCCACGGTGGCGAACATCGCCAGCGCGGCACCGCCGAGCACGGGATGGGGGATCCCCGCGACGATCGCGCCGGCCTTGGGGAGCAGACCGATCACGATCATGATGGCGCCGGCGGCCGCCACCACGAACCGGCTCTTGACCCTGGTCAGCCGCACCAGGCCGACGTTCTCGGCGAAACAGGTGTAGGGAAAGGAGTTGAAGACGCCGCCGATGAACGTGGCCACGCCGTCCGCGCGCAGGGCGCGGGCGATGTCGGAGCTGACGATGCGCTTCTCGACGATCTCGCCGGTGGCGAAGACGTCACCGGTGGTCTCCACGGCCGTGATGAGCATGACGACGATCATCGAGATGATCGCGGTGAGCGCGAACCTCGGCCAGCCGAAGTAGAACGGCGTGGTGACCCCGGCCCAGCTGGAGGAGGACACCGAGTCGAAGTGGGCGTCGCCGAGCGACCAGGCGACCAGCGTGCCCACGACCAGGCCGATGAGAACGGCGACCGTCGCCATGAAGCCGGTGAACACGCGCTGGATCAGCACGATCAGGGCCAGGGTGCCCAGCGCGTAGGCCATGTACCTGCCGTTGGTCGCGTCCAACGTGGGCCCCGCGCCGCCGGCCGCGTCGTTGGCGGCGACGGGAAGCAGCGCGACCCCGATGATGAGGATGACCGTGCCGGTGACCACCGGCGGGAAGAACCGGATCAGCCTGCTGAAGTAGGGAGCGAGGAAGAAGGTGAAGAGTCCCGCCACCAGAACCGAGCCGTAGATCACCAACAGGCCGTCCGTCCCGCCGCCGTTGGCGTTGCCGATGGCGATCATCGGCGAGACCGCGGTGAACGTCACCCCTTGCAGCAGGGGGAGTCTCACCCCGATCTTCCAGACGCCCACCGACTGGATGATCGACGCGATGCCACAGGTGAACAGGTCCGCGTTGATGAGGTGGATCAGCTGCTCCTCGCTCAACCCGATCGAGCCGGCGAGCAGGATCGGCACGATGACGGCCCCGGCGTAGAACGCCAGAACGTGCTGGAAGCCGTAGACGACCAGTTTCTGCGGCGGGAGGACCTCGTCGACGGGATGCTTCCTGGACGAACGTGGAGCAACAGTGGCTGCAGTCATGTCAGCAGAATCCCGGTGTGCTGACCCAGGCGTTGCCGGGGTCGGTGGCGTCGTCACGGGTGACGGTGGCCTCGATCAGGCCGTAGGGACGGTCTGCGGCGTAGAAGACCTCGTTCGGATTGTCCAATCCGAAGGGCGCCAGGTCCACCACGAAATGGTGTTTGTTCGGTGCGGAGAAGATCACTTCGTCGATCTCCGGATGGTTCTGCAGCACCGCCTCCCCCATCTGGTAGAGGGTCCGCTGCAGCGCCCTGCTGTACTCCTTCGCGAACGTCTCGAGCAGGATGCGCTTGACGTCGGCGAAGGCGGCGTCCCAGTCGACGTCCGTGGTGTTGTAGCGCCACCTGACCACGAGGGACGTCGCCATGACCCGGTCCGTGGTCTCCACCAGGGTGGTGTACTCGTCCTTGAGGAAGCCCTCGAAGCCCGATCCGGTCGACTTCAGCACCACCAGGTCGCTGACCCCGGCGATCACCGAGACGTTCCGGGTTCCCCGGCTGTCGTCGGTGGTGACCACGGCGGTGCGGTACTCCGGACCCCGGCGCACGAACGAGTGGTCGTGCGCGCGCCCGTCGACGCTGATGCGCTCCCAGAAGTACTCCTCGAGCGCGATCCGCGCGGCGTCGGCGTTCGGGCACGCCTCCAGATAGCGCTGCCCCAGGGCCATCCCGAAGGCCTCCGGGGAGTCGATGCCCACCTCCTTGGCGTAGGCGAAGACGGTGTTCTTCTGGGTGTCCGTCGGCAGGACGCCGGCCTGGTCCCCCGTCATGTGCGCCTCGCCGAAGTCACCGCGCAGGGACGTCGAGACGTTGAGGTCCCTGATCTCGTGGCGTGGAGAGTCGCGATAGACCCGTACCACCCGGTTCTCGGCCTTGCCGTACTGGTTGCGACCCAGAGTGATTCCCATGGAACGGCTCCCTCGCTGGCGTTCTGATCGGGCGGTGCGGCGCGAGACTTCGGTGCGAATCGGCACGACCTGGATCGACGACCTCGACCGATCCTCGAATGATTACCGAGGAGCGGAAATTCTATACCGCTGAACGGAACGATAGGACCGCTCTTTCGAGAGCGTCAAGAATCGGCCGTCGACAACGTCCACGACACCTCTGGTCGCGACCGCCCCGGGACCCAGGTCCGTCGCAGGCGCCGGGACCTTCCGACGAGACACCCGAGATGCTCGGGCCCATACCCTTGGCGCAGGTTCGGTCGGTGACCAAGATGGTGGGCGCGACGTGGAGGGCGACGGAGGCCACTCCGGGTACGACCTCCACGACGGCGTGGGGGCGCCCATTCACCTCCGAGGCGTCGGCACGTCGTTTCTTGCACCGTTGTAGATGGACCATTTGGGGCGCCGGACCGGGTATCAGCCCGGGCGGGCGCCAGCCGCCTGGCGAAGGGACCTCCGGAGAATGGACGCCGCACAGATCAGACCACCGCTGCGCAGGCCTGGGAACACCGTCGAGGACCTGGAGCGTGATCTGGTCAGCAACCTCTACTACCGGCGCGGCACCACGGTCGAGTCCGCCAGCATGCAGGACGTCTACCACACCCTGGCGCTGACGATCCGGGACCGGTTGGTCGACCGCCAGGCCCGCACCACGGCCGCCCACTACGCGGCGAATCCACGGTTCGTGTACTACCTGTCGGCCGAGTACATGCTCGGGCGCCAACTCGGCCAGAACCTGCTGTACACCGGCACCGAGGAGATGATCCGCACCGTCCTCACCTCCATCGGCCTGTCGCTGGAGGCGGTGGACGCCCTCGACCTCGAGCCCGGCCTGGGCAACGGTGGCCTGGGACGCCTCGCCGCCTGCCTGCTCGACTCCCTCGCCACGCTGGACATCCCCGCGGTGGGCTACGGGATCCGCTACGACTTCGGCATCTTCAAGCAGAAGTTCGAGGAGGGCGAACAGGTCGAGACCCCCGACGACTGGGCCTTCTACGGCAACCCCTGGGAGTTCCCCGCCCCGGACGACCGTCAGGTGGTGGGCTTCTACGGCCACACCGAGGACGACGGCGACCCGACCGGGGTGCGCCGCCGTTGGGTTCCCGGCGAGACGGTGCGCGGCGAGCCCAGCCACATGCTGGTTCCGGGATACGGCACCGAGACGGTCAACATCATCCGGCTGTGGCACGCCCGCGCCAGCAAGGAGTCCTTCGACCTGCGCCGTTTCTCGGCCGGACAGTACGCCGAGGCGGTCCAGGACGTCGTCCGCTCGGAGAACATCAGCAAGGTTCTCTACCCGGACGACAGCACCGAGCCCGGCCGCGAACTGCGGCTCAAGCAGCAGTACTTCCTGGTCTCGTGCTCCCTGCGGGACATCATCCGGCGGTTCCGGTTCCGCAACAGCAACTGGGACGACTTCCCGGACAAGGTCGTCGTCCAGCTGAACGACACCCACCCGGTGCTGGCCATCGTCGAGTTGATGCGGCTGCTGGTCGACGAGAACAAGCTGGGCTGGGAGCACGCCTGGTCCATCACCCAGCGGACCTTCAACTACACCTGTCACACCCTGCTGCCGGAGGCCCTGGAGACCTGGCCGGTATGGCTGCTGCACCGGCTGCTGCCCCGCCACCTCGAGATCATCTACTCGATCAACTACTTCTTCCTCCAGGGCGTCGCGCTGCGCTTCCCCGGCAACCTGGAGAAGTTGGGGGGGCTGTCCCTGGTCCAGGAGGGACCCGAACCGCGGATCCGGATGGCGAACCTCGCCGTGGTCGGCAGCTCGGCGGTCAACGGCGTGGCGGAACTGCACTCCCAACTGCTCGCCCAGACCACCCTGCACAGCTTCGCCGACATGTGGCCGGCCCGATTCCACAACGTCACCAACGGCGTGACCCCGCGGCGGTTCCTGCGCCTGGCCAATCCGAGGCTGTCCGAGCTGATCAGCTCCCGGTTGGGGGACGAGGGATGGCTGCGCGACCTTGATCGGCTCACCGAGCTGGAGGCGGCGGCGGACGACGCGGAGGTGCGTGAGCGCTGGCGCGCCGTCAAGCGGGCCAACAAGGTCGACCTGGCGAACTTCACGGCCCGGACGGAGGGTGTGGTGCTCGACCCGGACGCCCTCTGCGACGTGATGATCAAGCGGTTCCACGAGTACAAGCGGCAACTGCTGAAGGTACTCCACGTGGTGACGCTCTATCAGCGCATCCTGGATCACCCCAACCAGGACTTCGTGCCACGCACGGTCGTCTTCGGCGGCAAGGCGGCCCCCGCCTACCACGCGGCCAAACGGATCATGAAACTGATCAACTCGGTGGCGGGTGTGGTCAACAACGACCCGGTGGTGGCCGACCGGCTCAAGGTGGTGTTCCTGCCCGACTACAACGTCACCCGCGCCGAACTGATCGTGCCGGCGGCCGACCTGTCCGAGCAGATCTCCATGGCCGGCAAGGAGGCCTCGGGCACGGGCAACATGAAGCTGGCCCTCAACGGCGCGCTGACCATCGGCACCCTGGACGGGGCGAACATCGAGATCCTCGACCGGGTGGGCACCGAGAACTTCTTCCTCTTCGGACTTGACGCCGAGGAGGCCGCCGAGGTCCGCGCGGGCGAGTACGACCCACGCTCGTACTACGAGAAGGACGAGGAACTACGCGCCACGGTGGACGCGATCGCGGGCGGGGCGTTCTCGGGCGGGGACCGCAGCGGGTTCGCGGCCGTCGTCGAGAGCATCCTGGGCCGGGACGAGTACCTGGTGCTCGCCGACTACCGCGCCTACGTGGACGCCCAGGACCGGGTGGACAAGGCCTGGCGCCAGCCGGAGGAGTGGTCCCGGTCCTCGATCCTCAACACCGCTCGGCTGGGGTTCTTCTCCTCCGACCGGACCATCCGCAACTACTGCGCCGAGATCTGGAAGGTCTCGCCCGTGGTGGTGCCCGGCCCCGGCGAGGACTGACCGAAACACGATCACGACGGGGCGCGCGGCGAGGTGAGCAGCGAGCCGAGCAGGGCCAGCGCCTGGGATCTCATCCGGTAGTACACCCAGGTGCCACGGCGCTCGCTGTCCACCAGCCCGGCCTCGCGCAGCACCCGCAGATGGTGGGAGATCGTCGGGCCGGACAGGTCGAAGGCCGCGGTGAGGTCGCAGACACAGACCTCCGGCGACGAGGCGATCATCGACATCAGTCGCAGCCGCACCGGATCGCCGAGTGCCTTGAACATCGGCGCGACGGCCGTGGCCGTGCCGGCGTCCAGCGCTCTGGCCGTCAGCGGATCACAGCACCCGGGCGGCGCCGCCCTCGTCGATTCAGCCACCCGCCTATCTTGACATTCATCTAATCAAGGGGCCATAGTGAAGACCTTGATTAGATGAACATCGAAACAAGGAGGGCGCAATGGCCACCACCGAATCGAGTGCCGCGACCCCGGCACGGATCCGTGACGCGGTCCGGGACCGCTACGCCCAGGCCGCCCTGGCGCTGACCGGCACCGCCGGCGACGGGTCGGGCTGCTGCGGCCCGGACTGTTGCGGCGCACCCGCGGCCGAGGACCCGATCAGCCGCGACCTGTACCGGGGTGAGTTCGCCCAGGAGGCGGAGACGGTGTCCGCGGGTGCCCTGCAGGCATCGCTGGGCTGCGGCAATCCCCTGCTGCTCGCCGACCTGGCGCCCGGCGAGACCGTGCTCGACCTCGGTTCGGGCGGCGGCCTCGACGTCCTGCTGTCCGCCCGGCGTGTCGGGCCCGACGGCCACGCCTACGGCGTGGACATGACCCCCGAGATGCTCGACCTGGCCCGGCGCCACCAGAGCGAGGCCGGGATCACCAACGCCACCTTCCTGCAGGGCACCATCGAGGACCTGCCGCTGCGCGACGGTCTGGTCGACGTGGTGATCTCCAACTGCGTGATCAACCTGTCGGGGGACAAGGACGCCGTCCTCGGCGAGGCCTTCCGCGTGCTCAGGCCGGGCGGCCGGTTCGCGGTCGCGGACGTCGTCCTGCTGCGCGAGCTGCCGGAGGTGGTCCGGCCCCTGATGGCGCTGTGGACCGGCTGCGTGTCCGGGGCGCTCCACCGGGACGACTACCTCGCCCGACTCGCCGCCGCCGGGTTCGTCGACGCGAGGGTCGAGATCACTCGTCGCTACGACCGCGCCGACGTCGAGGAGTTCGCCGCCGGACTGTCGCCCGACCTGCTCCCGCCGGGGCTCGACGTCCCCGAGGTGCTCGAGGCTTTGGACGGCGCGGCCGCCGGCGCCTTCGTCAGGGCACGCAGGCCCTGACGTCCCGGGTCCCTCAGGCGGTGAGCTCGGCCGCCACCAGCTCGGCGATCTGGGCCGTGTTCAGCGCCGCGCCCTTGCGCAGGTTGTCGCCGCAGACGAACATGTCCAGCGCGTTCGGGAAGTCCAGCGCCTGCCGGATCCGGCCGACGAAGGTGGGGTCGGAGCCGACGACGTCCGCCGGGGTCGGGAACTCCCTGGCGTCCGGGTCGTCGAGCACCACCACGGACGGCGCGTCGTTGAGCACCTCGACCGCCTCGCCCACGCTCACCGGGTTCTGGAACACGGCGTGCACCGACAGCGAGTGCGTCGTGACGACCGGGACCCGAACGCAGGTGGCGGAGACCTTCAACGCCGGGATGCCCAGGATCTTGCGCGACTCGTTGCGGACCTTGAGCTCCTCGCTGGTCCACCCGTCGTCCTTGGCCGACCCGGCCCAGGGCACGACGTTGAGCGCCAGCGGAGCCGGGAACGGCGAACGGTCGAAACCGAGCTTGGCCTCGATCGCACGGCGCACGTCCCCCGGGCCCTGCCCGAGACTGCGGTCGCCGCTGACCACGGCCAACTCGTCGTAGAGCCGGTCGACACCCGGTTGCCCGGCTCCCGAGGCCGCCTGGTAGGAGGCCACCACCAGCTCGGTCAGACCCCACCGGCGGTGCAGCGCCCCGAGGGCGTCCATCATGGTCAGCGTCGTGCAGTTGGGGTTGGCGATGATCCCCTTGGGCCGGTTGCGGACCTGGGCGGGGTTCACCTCCGGCACCACCAGGGGCACCTCCGGATCCATCCGGAAGACCCCCGAATTGTCGACCACCACGGCGCCATGGGCGACCGCGATCGGACCCCATTCGGCGGAGACCTCGTCGGGCACGTCGAACATCGCGACGTCCACGCCGTCGAAGACCTCGGGGGTCAGCGCCTGCACCTCGATGTCGCGGCCGCAACACCGCAGCACCTTGCCGGCCGAGCGGGCCGAGGCGATCAGCCGGACCTCTCCCCACATGTCCTGACGGGTGGACAGGATCCTCAACATCACCGAGCCGACGGCGCCCGTCGCGCCGACGACCGCCAGGGTGGGCTTGCCGCTCATCGTCCTGTCCCTCCGTAGACGACCGCCTCGACGGTCGAGGAGTCCAACCCGAACGCGGTGTGCACCGCGCGCACGGCGATGTCGACGTCCTCGGCCCGGGTGACGACCGAGATCCGGATCTCCGACGTGCTGATCATCTCGATGTTCACCCCGGAGTCGGCCAGCGCCGCGAAGAACTTGGCCGAGACGCCCGGATGGCTGCGCATCCCGGCGCCGATCAGCGAGACCTTGCCGATCTGGTCGTTGTACTGCAGCGACGCGAAGCCGATCTCGGCCCGGTGTGTGGTCAGGGCGTTGATGGCCCTCTCACCGTCCGCCTTCGGCAGCGTGAACGAGACGTCGGTGAGTCCCGTTGCCGCCGCCGACACGTTCTGGACGATCATGTCGATGTTCACGTCCGAGGCGGCGACCGCCTCGAAGATGGCCGCCGCCTTGCCCGGCTTGTCGGGCACCCCGACGACAGTGATCTTGGCCTCGCTGCGGTCGTGCGCGACGCCCGAGATGATCGCGTCTTCCATGTCCTCCCCTTCGCGCGTGGCAGGCCCGTCGATGACCCACGTGCCCTCGCGGTGGCTGAACGAGGAGCGGACGTGGACCCTGACCCCGAATCGGCGGGCGTACTCCACGCACCGCAGATGCAACACCTTGGCCCCCGAGGCCGCCATCTCCAGCATCTCCTCGTAGGTGATCGCCGAGATCCGACGGGCCGAGGACACGATCCGCGGGTCGGCTGTGAACACGCCGTCCACGTCGGTGTAGATCTCGCAGACGTCGGCGCCCAGCGCCGCCGCCAGGGCCACGGCCGTGGTGTCGGAGGCGCCCCGACCCAGCGTGGTGACGTCCTTGGTGGTCTGGCTGACGCCCTGGAACCCGGCGATGATCGCGACGTCGCCGTCGGCGACGGCCGAGGAGATCCGGCTCGGGGTGATGTCGATGATGCGGGCGTCGCCGTGCTGAGCCGTCGTGATGACCCCGGCCTGGCTGCCGGTGAACGAGCGGGCGGTCACGCCCCGATCCATGATCGCCATCGCCAGCAGCGCCGCGGACATCCGCTCGCCCGCGGTCAACAGCATGTCCAACTCGCGCGGCGGCGGGCTGGGGGTCACCCCCCGAGCCAGGTCCAGCAGTTCGTCGGTGGTGTCGCCCATCGCCGAGACGATGACGACCACCTCGTCGCCGGCCTTCTTGGCCTCCACCACGCGGTGGGCCACGCGCTTGATGCTCTCGGCGTCGGCGACAGACGAACCCCCGTACTTCTGCACGACCAGGCTCACGGGCTTCTCCAGTTCGACTTTCGCGGGCGGGGACAACCCTGCCATGCCCGACACACCTCACGCGCGCCGGTTATCCTCGCACTCACCCAGTGGGGGCGGGCCGAGCCGGACACCGTGGCACCCGGCGCTCCACGCGGGCGTGGTCCGCCAGTCTACCCGGGAGATCGGGCGGACCCGAGGAACCGGGCGGTCGGACCGGTGGTCGAGGGAGCACCGAGACAACCCCGTGCCGCGGCAACCATTCGCCCCGTCGGGACGTCAAGATGGCAGCGCATGCGTTCACAGTCTGTTCCCAGGGTTCCCGCGGCCGCGCTGTGGGCCCGCCGACGGCGAGGAGGGTGGATGTCGACGACGACAGCCGATGCGTCCGGGCTGCCCGGCGAGCCGTCCCCACCCGCCGCCGACGGCATCGTGGCGCGCGCCGTCCGGCGGACCTTCGGCGACGTCGTCGCCGTCGACTCGATGGACCTGGACGCCCCGCTCGGGCAGGTCACTGCGCTGGTCGGCCCCAACGGCTCCGGTAAGACCACCCTGCTGCTGGTGCTGGCCTCGCTCCTGGTCCCGGACTCAGGTCAGGTCAGCGTCTGCGGGTTCGACCCGGCCGCCGCCCCACGCGAGGTACGGCGCCGCGTCGGCTGGATGCCGGACGTGTTCGGCACCTGGGAGACGCTGTCGTGCCGCGAGGTGCTCGCCACCGTCTCGGACGCCTACTACGTGCCCCGCGCGGTGGCGGCCGACCGGATCGAGGAGCTGCTGGCGACGGTGCACCTCAGCGAGCTGGCCGATCGTCCGACCCAGGTGCTGTCCCGGGGGCAGAAGCAGCGACTCGGCCTGGCCCGTGCCCTGGTGCACGACCCCGACGTGCTGCTGCTCGACGAGCCTGCGTCCGGACTCGATCCACGCTCCCGCGTGGAGCTGCGGACCGTCGTCCGGCGGCTGGCCGCGGCCGGCAAGGCCGTGTTGGTCTCCAGTCACGTGCTCGCCGAACTGGACGAGATGGCCGACCGGGCGGTGATCGTGGCCCGCGGGCGCACCGTCTCGAGCGAGCAGTTGAGCGCGCGGGTCACCACGACCCGGCCCTGGCGCATCCGGGCCCTGGACCAGGCCGTGCTGCAGCGGACCCTGGACGCCCGGCGACGCCCGTTCACCATCACCGAGGGCGCCGCCGACCGGCAGCAGATCACGGTGTCGGTGACCTCGGACGCCGACGCCGCGGCGCTGCTGGCCGCCCTGGTCGCCGAGGGGGTCCAAGTCGTCTCATTCCAGCCCGCGGCGGGCCTGCTGGAGCAGGCCTACCTCACCCTGACCGAGGAGAGCGGGGACCGGCGGTGAGCGCCGACGTCCTCGGGACCGCCTCCGGCACCGACTCGGACGGCGGTGAGCCCCCGAGGCGGGAGAGCTTCTGGTTCGGGGTGGTCACCGTGGCCCGGCTCGAGCTGCGCCAGCGGGTGCGCTCCAGCCGATGGGTCGTCGTCCTGGTGGTCTGGACGGCGTTGCTGGCGCTGCTCACCGCACTGATCCGCTGGTCGGTGTTCCGCTCGTACTCGGTCGGCGACGCACCGGCCACCGACCATGGACTGACCCAGGCCCGAGCCGGCCGGATGGTGTTCGGCATCGTGGTGTTCCTGGTGCTGTCCCTGGGGGCGCTGGTCACCCCCGCGCTGACCTCGACCACTGTGAACGGGGACCGGGCGGCGGGCGTCCTGGCCACTCTGCAGACCACGCTGCTCAGTCCGATCCAGCTGGTGACCGGCAAGCTCGCCGCCGCCTGGGCCGTCGCCCTGGCACTGCTGGTCTGTGCGCTGCCGTTCATCCTGTGGGCCTTCTTCGAGGGCGGGACTCCGGCCGGGCGGCTCGTCGTCGTCCTGGTGCTGCTGGCGGTGCTGCTGCTGGTCTGGGGTGGTCCGCGACGACCGCCCGGACGTCGTCCTCGGCACTGCTCACCTACCTGACCGTGGCGCTGCTGGGCCTGGGGCTACCGCTGCTGTTCGCGCTGTCGGTGCCGCTGGTCTCGCAGACGGAGAACGTGCTCACCCGCCAGCCGATCTGGGACGAGTCGGGTTCGACGGGACAGTGCCAGGCCCAGGTCGAGGTCCAGACCGTCTTCCACAGCGAACGGTCCTGGTGGTTGCTGGCGCCCTCGCCCTACGTCGTGCTCGCCGACGCCGCGCCCAAGCCGCTCGACGCCTCCGACGACGACCCATTGAGCCTGATCCGCACCGGGGTCCGCGAGGCCAGGCTCGGACCGCCCGAGATCCAGGACTGGTGCGGCACCGTGGGGGACCCGAACCAGGCCTATCTGGACCGCCAGGCGCAACGCGCCAGGGACCGGGAGGCGTTGGGGATCACCTGGCCCTACGGCCTGGCCCTGGATGTGGGGCTGGGCGCACTGTTCACGGTCGTGGCCGTCCGCCGACTGCGGGCCCCCGCCCGCCGCCTTCCCCGCGGCACCCGCGTCGCCTGAACCATC
>CAYYCE010000012.1:0-16904 GCA_964469635.1 uncultured Kineosporiaceae bacterium | reverse complement strand
TCATCGCGGTGAATCGCCCGTCGGGGGTGGTCACCGCGGTCAGTCCCTCCGGTGATCCGTTGGGATTGAACGGGTAGGACACCGCGGGCCCGCCGCGGTGATCGGCGAACCGGGCCACCCGGTGGACGGCGACCGCATCCCCCCGGGCCGCGAAGTCCGCGAACCCCTCACCGTGGGCCACCGCGATCGGGATCCGCGATCCGGACATCCCGGCGGTGAAGATCGAGGGCGAGTCGAGCACCTCGACCAGGGTCAACCGGGCCTCGTACTGCTCGGAGACGTTGCGGGTGAACCGTGGCCAGGCCCGCGCGCCGGGGATCAGCCCCGCGAGGGCGGCGAACATCTGGCAGCCGTTGCAGATCCCGAGCCCGAAGGTGTCGCCGCGGCCGAAGAACGCCGAGAACATCTCGGTCAGCACCGGGTTGAACAGCACCGACCGGGCCCAGCCCTCACCGGCGCCGAGGGTGTCGCCGTAGGAGAAGCCGCCGCACGCGACCAGCCCCACCACGTCGGCGAGGTCGAACCGGCCGGACTGCAGATCGCTCATGTGGACGTCGTAGGTGTCGAACCCGGCCCGGTCGAAGGCGAACGCCGTCTCGACGTGGCTGTTCACGCCCTGATCGCGCAGGATCGCCACCGGCGGGCGCACCCCGGTCGCCAGGTACGGCGCCACCACCTCGTCGGCCACGTCGTCGGTGGGCGCGACGACCAGACCCGGGTCGTCGTCCGCGCCGACGGCCGCGTGCTCGGCGTCCGCGCAGTCCGGGTTGTCCCGCATCCGGGCGATCCGCCACGACACCTCGTCCCAGGCCTGCGCCAGGTCGCGGACGCCCTCGTCGAGGACGGGCCTGCCGGCGACGCGGACCCGCACCCGCCGCCCGGCGTTCACCCGCCCGACGGGCTGCAGCAGCGGGCCCAGCCCGTGGTCGGACAGGATCCGCCGGGCCTCGGCGGAGTGCGAATGCGGGATCTCCAGGACGGCGCCGAGCTCCTCGCTGAACAGCGCGGCGGTCGAGGACACGTCGAGATCGACACCCATGCCACCGGCGAAGGCCATCTCGCAGGCCGCCGCCCACAGGCCGCCGTCCGAACGGTCGTGATAGGCCGAGAGCAGTCCGCCGGAACGCAGTTCGCCGACGGCGGCCACGAGCCGGACGAGACGTGCCGGTTCGTCGAGATCGGGCACGGCGCCGCCGAAGACTCCACTCACCTGCGCCAGGATCGACCCACCGAGTCGGTCGCGGCCGGCCCCGAGATCCACCAGGAGCAGGATCGACCCGCCGCGCAGTTGCGGCGTGAGGGTGCCGCGGACGTCGTCCAGTGACGCGAAGGCCGAGACCACCAGCGACACCGGGGAGGTGACCTGCCTGGTCCCGCCGGAGTCGGGGTCCGTCCATCGGGTCCGCATCGACAGCGAGTCCTTGCCCACCGGGACCGAGATCCCCAGCGCCGGACAGAGTTCCATCGCCACCGCGTGCACCGTGTCGTAGAGCGCGGCGTCCTCACCGGCCTCGCCGCAGGCGGCCATCCAGTTGCAGGACAGCTTGACCCGGCCCAACTCGATCGGAGCGGCGAGCAGGTTGGTGACGGCCTCGCCCACCGCCATCCGTCCCGAGGCGGGGGCGTCGACGGCGGCGATCGGCATCCGTTCCCCGCTCGCCATGGCCTCCCCCGCCAGGCCGACGAGATCGGCCAGGGTGACGGCGACGTCGGCCACCGGGACCTGCCACGGACCCACCAACTGGTCGCGGTGCGACAGCCCGCCGACGGTCCGGTCGCCGATGGTGATCAGGAACCGCTTGCTCGCCACACTCGGATGCCGCAGCACGGCGAAGGCGGCCTCGCGCAGGTCGATCCCGGCGACGTCGAGGTCGTCACCGTCGCGGGCAACCCGGACGACGTCCCGCCGCATCCTGGGCGGCTTGCCGAACAGGACTTCCATCGGCATGTCGATCGCCGGGTCCCGGCCCGCCGGGGAATCGAGGGTCAGCTCGGCCAGGGGTGCGTCGTCGGCGAGCACCAGACGGGCCTCGGCGGTGGCCACGCCGACCACCGCGTAGGGACAGCGCTCCCGCTCGCACAGCGCCGCGAAGGCCGCCAGCGATTCCGGGGCGATCGCCAGCACATAGCGCTCCTGGCTCTCGTTGCACCAGATCTCCTTCGGCGCCAGGCCGGACTCCTCGAGTGGCACGGCCGCGAGGTCGAACCGCGCGCCGAGACCGGCGCCGTCCACGAGCTCGGGGAAGGCGTTCGACAACCCTCCGGCCCCCACGTCGTGCAGCGACAGGATCGGGTTGTCCTCCCCCATGCCCCAACAGCCGGTGATCACCTCCTGGGCCCGGCGCTGGATCTCCGGGTTGCCGCGTTGCACCGAGTCGAAGTCGAGATCGGCGGCGTTCACCCCGGCCGCCATGGACGACGCCGCACCGCCGCCCATGCCGATCCGCATTCCCGGACCCCCGAGCTGGATCAGCAGGCTCCCCGCCGGGAACGCGATCTTGTCGGTCTGATCCGCATCGATCGTCCCCATGCCGCCGGCGCTCATGATCGGCTTGTGGTACCCGCGGCGGACTCCGGCCACGGTCTGCTCGTAGACCCGGAAGAACCCGCCGAGGCCCGGCCGGCCGAACTCGTTGTTGAACGCGGCCGCTCCGATCGGTCCGTCGATCATGATCTGCAGTGGTGAGGCGATGTGGGCGGGCGCCCCGTAACCCTCGCGCTCCCACGGCTCCGCGGTGCCCGCGAGGTGCAGGTTCGAGACCACGAAACCCGTCAGACCCGCCTTCGGCTGCGCGCCGCGCCCGGTCGCCCCCTCGTCGCGGATCTCCCCGCCCGCCCCCGTGGCCGCCCCCGGGAACGGCGAGATCGCGGTCGGGTGATTGTGGGTCTCGACCTTCATCAGGAGATGCGCCTGGACGTCGCGGGCCGCGTAACGGCTTGGGCCGTCGGCGGTCTCGGGCAACCAGCGCCTGAGGCGGTGCCCCTCGACGACCGAGGCGTTGTCCCGGTAGGCCACGACGGTGCCGTCCCCGGCCATCGCCTCGGTGTGCCGGATCATCCCGAACAGCGTGTGCGGTTGCCGCTCACCGTCCACGACGAACTCGGCGTTGAAGATCTTGTGCCGGCAGTGTTCGGAGTTGGCCTGCGCGAACATCATCAGTTCGACGTCGGTGGGGTTGCGGTCCAGGGCGGTGAACGAGGTGACCAGGTAGTCGATCTCGTCCTCGGACAGCGCGAGTCCGAAGTCGAGGTTGGCCCGTTCGATCGCCGCCCGGCCCGAGGTCAGGACGTCGATGTGCGCCATCGGCTCGGGCACGCGCTCGGCGAACAGGGCGGCGGCCTCGGCTCGGTCCCGCAACACGGTCTCGGTCATCCGGTCGTGCAGCAGCGCGGCGCACGCCGCCCACCGCTCCTCGGTGAGCTTCTCGCCCGCCAGGTGGTACTCGGTCACACGCTCGATCCGGCGGACGTCGAGCCCGCAGTTGTGGGCGATGTCGGTCGCCTTGGAGGCCCACGGGGAGATCGTGCCGAGGCGCGGTCCCACGACCACGAGCCCGACCGGTCCCGCGCCCGGATCGGCCCGCGGCGGCGGCGCCTCACCGTAGTCCAGCAGCCGGACGACGGTCGCGGCGACGTCGTCGGGAAGCACCGACCCGGCGGCCACCCAGTGGACGTGCCGGGCGGTGACGTCGTCGATGCCCGGGGCGACGGTACGCAGCCGGTCCAGCAGCGCTCGGGCGCGGAACGGGGACAGTGCCGAGGGGCCCTCGACGACGGTCAGCACGCAGTCCTGCGTCGAGGCCATGGGACGGGTCTCCTGGATGCTGCGCCGGCGGCTGAGACCCCCAGGCTAGCGAGGACCCGCCGGCTCCGACGAGGCGCCCGGGTCACACGCCGCCGGCCCAGGGAGGGTCGGCCGCGGTCAACCGCTCCGGCGGCACGGTGCCCGGCTCCGGACGCTCGTCGCGCCGACCCGCGAGCGCCGTCCGCACGGCCTCGTCGAACCCGGTGGGCCCCCCCGGCGGCGGACCCACGATGCCCTCCAGGTCGTGCTCGCTGCAGACCACCTCGTGCAACAGGCTGCCCACCAGAGGTTTCGCCAGCCCCGCGGGCACCGGAGTCACCAGTGCGACCCACTGGCTGGCGAGCCAGGGGGTGAGCACGGGAACCGTGACGACGAGCCGGGGAAGCCGGCCGTCGAGCCGGGCGAACCGCCCGATCATCTGTCTGTAGGTGAGCACCTGCGGTCCGCCGATGTCGAAGGTGCGGTTGACCTCCGGCCCGAGATCGGAGGCGGCGACCAGGTAGTGCAGCACGTCGCGGACGGCGATCGGCTGGATCCGGTTGTCCAGCCACCTCGGAGCGATCATGGCGGGCAGGCGCTGAGTGAGATGCCGCAGCATCTCGAACGAGGCCGACCCGGCACCGAGGATGACGGCCGCCTGCAGCACCGCCGTCGGGACGTCGGAATCCAAGAGGATCTCGCCCACCTCGACCCGCGAGGCCAGGTGGGCGGACAGCCGGCCGACCGGGTGAAGACCCCCCAGGTAGACCACCCGCGGCACGGCCGCACGCCGAGCCGTCCCGGCGAAGGTCCGGGCCAGGGCGCGGTCCCGCGCTTCGAAGTCCCCCTGTCCGTCCATCGAGTGCACCAGGTAGTAGGCGACGTCGACACCGGTCATGGCCCCGCCCAGAACCGCGGCGTCCGCGGCGTCGCCCACCACCACCTCGGCCTTCTCGAACCACCGCCGCGCGCTGATCGAGCCCTCGCGCCGGGTCAACACGCGCACGGACCAGCCGCGCGTCAGGAGTTCGGGGACCAGCCGCGAGCCGATGTATCCGGAGGCGCCGGTGACCAGGGCGAGCGGCGAGGACCGCGTGGCAGCCATCCCTCATGCTGGCACGCCGGCAGTCGGCGCCTTGATCATGCGAGGGCACTGATCAGCGGCGGCAGGATCAGCACCATGCTGAGCGACCAGGTGACATGGGTGATCACGGGTCCGAGCACGCCGCCGGTCACGCGACGCTGCGCCCCCACCAGCAGGCCCAGCACGGCGGCGGCGAACACCAGCATCAGGTTGAGGCTGAACACCGTGGTGAACGTGTAGAGCGCGGTCGAGATGGCCACCGGATGCCGCCGCCCGATGGCGGCGAACAGCGCCCCCCGGAAGAAGAGCTCCTCGGCCAGGCCGTTCACGACCGTGATCGCGGCCACGATCGGCAGCGCTCCGAACCGGGCATGGTCGAGCACCTCGTTCAGGCTGTCCCGCAGCACCGGCACGCGGGCCACCAGCAGCGCCCCGGCGCTGAACACCCCGACCGCCAGGGCGCCGAGTGCCAGCGACTGCATCACGGGTCGTCTCAGCCGCTCACCGTCCCGGGTGTGGGCCCACCCCAGGTGCAGCGGGCCCGAGGCCAGTGACCCGACCGCCCAGACCAGGGCGAGGATGAGCGTGGCCAGATAGAACCGCCGGTCACCGGGTGGAATCCGGAACGAGGCCCAGAGCAGGGCGGCGCCGCAGGCCGCCGTGATGGCCACCACCACACGGCGACGGCGGAACGCGGCGTCGGACTCGACGTGATCACGAGGCACCCGGCGCACCAGGGCGGCGTCGAGGAACCGCAGCACCTCCGCGCGGTGCCACCGGGGGCGCCGCGACGGTTCCGGACCTGCCACGCCTGCACTGTAGGTCGTGGGCCCGTCCTGGGTTGATCCACCCGGTGGCTGCGGGTCAGCCGCTCACGGGACCGATCCCGGGTGGGGCCGTGAGGCGGGCGGGGTGAGGAAGAAGCGTGCCTCCGCCCGATCGTCCAGGGCGGCCTCGATCCGCAGCCGCATGCCGGGCGCCATCTCCGGCAGCCTGTCGACGTCGAACCAGGCGGCCGCCGTGTTCTCGCCGTCGGCCGGATACGGCTCGCCGGCGTGCCAGCCCAGCCGGAAGACCAGATCGAGGTACTGTGCCCGGTCGCCGTTGGCGTAGACCACCGGATCGCTGACGTGGACCAGGGCGAGCCTGGTCGCCACCGCGACGACGCCGGCCTCCTCGCCCACCTCGCGGACGGCGGCGTCCGCGGGCTGCTCCCCGGGATCGATGATGCCCGTCACCGGCGTCCACTCCCGGGTGTCCGCGCGATGCACCAGCAGGACCTCACGCCCGCGCAGCACCACGGCGGTCACCCCGGACAGCCACAGCGGATCGGTGCCGATCTTGCGGCGCAGGGCCAGGACGAAGTCGGGAACCGGCACCGCCCCACCCTAGGACCCGTGTCCCGGCGCGTACCCGCCGCGGGAGGTCGGCCCCACGTGCCGATACGCGACGTTACCGACATCTGTTGACAAGTGACGAGAGGACTGCCGGAGCGCCGGAGGCAGTGACACACTGTTCACCGGAGGTCGCGAATGACCGAGGACTCGAACAGCAGCGTCACCGCACGACGCATGATGCTGGGCGCCCGGCTGCGCCGCCTTCGCGAGGGACGGGGGTTCTCGCGAGCGGAGGCCGGGTACACGATCCGGGCCTCCGAGTCCAAGATGAGCCGGCTCGAACTGGGCAAGGTCTCGTTCAAGGAACGCGACATCGCCGATCTGCTGGTGTTCTACGGCGTCACCGATCCCGAGGAGCGCTCGGCCGTCCTGGGTCTGCTCCGCGAGGCCAACCGACCCGCCTGGTGGCGCGCCTACGAGGACGTCCTGCCGGACTGGTTCCAGGACTACATCGGCCTGGAGCAGGCCTCGAACCGGATCCGCACCTACGAGACCCACTTCGTCCCCGGCCTGCTGCAGACCGACGACTACAGCCGCGCGGTGATCGCCTCGGCGCTGCCGCCGCCCTCGCAGGCCGAGGTCGACCGGGCCGCGGCGCTGCGGGCGGCCCGCAAGCAGTTGCTCAGCCGGGACCGGGCCCCGCACATCTGGGCCGTCGTCGAGGAGTCGGCGCTGCGCCGTCCCGTGGGGACCGATCAGATCCGCCACGAACAACTCGAGCACCTGCTCAAGCTTGCGGCCCAGCCCCACATCAGCGTGCAGATCCTGCCGGTGACTCGGCACGTCCACGCCGCCGCCGGCGGCGCGTTCACCTTGCTGCGGTTCGGCGAGGCCGATCTGCCCGACGTGGTCTACGTGGAATACCTGCTCAATGCCCTGTACCTCGATCGGCGGGACCACGTCGCGCGTTACGCCGAGGTGATGGATCGGCTCTGCGTCGAGAGCCTCACGCCGCCCGAGACCGCCGATTTCATCGCCGGGATGCTGGCCGAGGGATAACTGAACCCAGACATAACACAGGCTTGACAGATCCGCCTCTTCTCGGGTTGCCCCACGCTCCACGCAGGTCTACATTCGGTGAACAAGCAGATGCACGAGTGGATGCACATGCATTTGCAGGCCCAATGCAGATTCAGGAGGGACATCCACGATGGCCAGGATCAGCAACGGCATGTCCGGGGTTCATCTGCTCGACCTCGGGTGGACCAAGAGCCGGCGCAGCGGCCCCACCGGCAACTGCGTCGAGATGGCACGGCTCGCCCCAGGCCAGGGGGTCGCCGTGCGGAACTCCCGGCACCCGAACGGCCCCGTGCTCGTGTACACGGACGCCGAGATCGACGCCATGCTCGTGGGCGTCAAGGACGGCGACTTCGACCACTTCCTGACGGGCGCCCATTCCGGCGACTGACCCGCCGGCGGGCGCATCCCACTGAACGGCGCGCGGGCACGGGTGACGCAGGATCCCCGGGCCCGCGCGCTTTCAGCATGCGTCCGGGGCTCCCCCGGGACCGACCGGAGCCACCCCGGGGGCACTGCACGGAAAGTAATCAAAAAGCTGAGTATCCGGGGCGCGACGGCTCGGTCCAGACTCTCCGTGTCGCCACCGGCAGACCCTCGACAGCACCGCTTCACAATCGGATGCATATGCATCCGATTATCCCAAAACCCCCCACGGGACAGTCGAAATGATCACGGGAGCAACCCCACAAACTGGTGCACCGGCGCCCTAGCGCCGGTGCACCAGCAACCCTGCCACACCCTCGACACCCATGACAAGTCCGTCACTGTGAGTAGTGGCGGAGGGATCACCCGGACCGGTTGGGGCGTGCCGCGGGGGGCGGCGGCTACGGCCGGCGGGGGAAGCGCTCGAACTCGGGGCGCCGTTTGGCCTTGAACGCCTCCCGGCCCTCGCGGGCCTCCTCGCTGGCGTAGAAGAGCAGGTTCGCGTCGTGGGCCAACTGCTGGATCCCTGCCATGCCGTCCTCGGCGGCGTTGAAGCTGGCCTTCATGAGCCGTAGCGCGAACGGCGACATCTCGAGCATCCGCCGGCACCAGGCGACGGTCTCGGTCTCGAGGTCGGCCAGTGGGACGACGGCGTTCACCAGGCCCATGCGCTCGGCCTCGGCCGCGTCGTACATCCGGCACAGGAACCAGATCTCCTTGGCCTTCTTGGCACCCACCAGTTGGGCCAGCAGCCCCGCCCCGTAGCCGCCGTCGAAAGAGCCCACCTTGGGGCCCACCTGGCCGAACCGCGCGTTGTCGGCGGCGATCGTCAGATCGCACACCAGGTGCAGTACGTGCCCCCCGCCGACGGCATACCCCGCCACCATGGCCACCACGGGCTTGGGCAGCCGTCGGATCTGCAGGTGCAGATCGGTCACGTGGAAGCGTCCGACCGCCCCCACCCGCCCGGGTTCGGTCAGGTAGCCGGTGTCCCCTCGCACCCGCTGGTCGCCGCCGGAGCAGAATGCCCGATCCCCCTCACCGGTCAGGACGACGGCACCGACGGCCGGGTCCTCCCGGGCGATCACGAGGGCGTCGGAGATCTCGATCAGCGTCTGCGGCCGGAACGCGTTGCGCACCTCGGGACGACAGATGGTGATCTTGGCGATCCCGTCCGGGCTCACGTCGAGCCGGATGTCCTCGTAGCTGCCCACCGGCATCCAGACGACCGGGGTCCCCTCAGGCGAAGTCGACATGGCGCGAGCCTAGGACACCCGATCCTAGGCGGGACGACGGACCTCGATGCCGATCGGGTCGCGCAGCGACTGCCCGACCACGCAGTACCGCTCCGTCAGCTGGGCCAGCTTCGCCAGCGTCCCGTCGTCCGCGTCGGTGTCGAGGACGGCGGTGACCTGGATGTCCTGGCAGCCCACCGGGACCTCGCGCGAGAGTCCCAGGGTGCCGCGGGCGTCGAAGCCGGCGCGCGCCGTCAGGGTCGCCGACCGGATGTGCACGCCCAGTGCGGTGGCCACGCTGCGCATGGTCACCCCGGCACAGGCGATCAGCGCCTGCATCAACATGTCACCTGAGCAGGCGTCGCCGCCGTCGCCCCCCGTCGCCTCGTGCAGTCCGGCACGCACCGGACCGGCCCAGCCCTGCACCGTGCAGGTGATCCCTCCCTCGCCGAAATCGGCCCGGGCCTGCAACGGGGTCAGCGCCGAAGCCGGGTCGTCCCGGTAGCGCCTCTTGAGCGGTGCTTGGAGCTCTCGCAGCGTCGCGGCGTCCATGGGGTCTCCGATCATCAGTCCCGGCGGCGCGGGCCGCCGCCATCATGGCTTCATTGTCCTGTCGAACCTGAAGGGGCGGTCGCCATGCAGGATTCTCCCGGCCCACCCACGATCGACCTCACCGAGGCCACGGCCAGGGTCCGCGCGCTCGCCGGGTTCCGGGAGCGCCGGCTGCTCGGGATCACCGGCCCGCCGGGCGCGGGCAAGTCGACCCTGTCGGCGGCCCTGCTGGCCGCCGTCCCCCCGGAGGCCACGGCCGTGGTGCCGATGGACGGCTACCACCTGGCCCAGGCCGAGTTGGAGCGGCTGGGACGGGCCTCGCGCAAGGGGGCGCCGGACACCTTCGACGCCGCGGGCTTCGTGGCGCTACTCCGCCGGGTGGCCGAGCAACGTGATGCGGTGGTCTACGCACCGGAGTTCCGGCGTGAGATCGAGGAGCCCATCGCCAACGCCGTCCCGATCGAGGTCGAGGTCCCCCTGGTGCTGATCGAGGGCAACTACCTGCTGCTGGACGACGGTCCATGGGCGGCGGTCCGCGGCCTGCTCGACGAGTGCTGGTACACCGACCTGGCGGAGGACGTCCGGCTGCAGCGCCTGATCGCCCGTCACGAGACCCACGGCCGCAGCCCGGAGGCCGCCCGGGAGTGGGTGTTGCGCAGCGACGAGGCCAACGCCCGACTGATCGAGGCCACCCGGTCCCGGGCGGACCTGGTGGTCAGGCTTGGGTGAGCGCGAGCAGGGCGGTGTGCATCCCCCCCTTGGCCTCGTCACCCAACCGGTTCAGCGCCGGGGTGAGCAGCGGAGCCGACCACCGGGCCCAGCCCTTGAAGGTGAACTCGGCGGTGTAGGTCACCTCCGACTGGCCGTCGACGGCCCGGAACTCCATGGTGTCGGCGGCGACCACCGTGGCGTTCTCGCCGCGCAACCGGATGCGCCGCCCGGCCACGTGGTCGATGACGGTGTACTCCAACTCCGACTCGCGGCCGAGGAAGCGCGAGGTGTTCCGATACCTCGTCCCGACCCCGCCGTCGCCGCTCAACCGCTCGGTGCGCACGGTCCCGGGATCCCACTCGGTGGTGGTGGTGAAGTCGGCGAGGTAGTCGAACACGCGAGGCAGCGGGGCGGGGACGCGGACCACGCGCCTGATCCGTACGGGGTTCATCGTCGGCTCCAGATCGCCGACCAGGCCCTGGCCGGCACGAGTCGGGCCACCTTCATGACCAGGGCCATCGGCAGCGGGAAGATGATCTCGACCCGATCACGTTCCAGCCCGTCGCAGATCGCGCGGGCCGCGGCGTCGGCCTCGATCAGGAACGGCATCGGGAAGGTGTTGCGCTCGGTCATCTCGGTCCGCACGAAGCCGGGGCAGACCGTGGTCACCCGCACGCCGCGGCGTGCCACCGCGATCCGCAGCGCCTCGAGCAGGTTGATCTGGGCGGCCTTGGTGGCCCCGTAGGCCTCCGAGCCGGCCAGCCCCCGGAAACCGGCCACGGAGGCGACGCCGGCGATCGTGCCGCGGCCGCGGGCCAGCATCTCTGGCAGAACGGCGGCCAGGGTGTTGCTGGTGCCCGAGAGGTTGACCGCCAGATGCCGGTCGAACTCGGCGGTGTCCCAGGCCTCGGCCTCCGACCGCCGCCAGTGGCCGGCCGCGATCACGACGAGGTCCGGCGGACCCATCCGGTCGCGGATCGTGGCGGCCGCCGTGGCCAGGGCCTGGGCATCGGTCACGTCCGCGGGGACGACCAGCATCCGCCCGGCCGAGACCTCCTCCAACCGCTCCCGGCGCCGGGAGGAGACCGCCACGCGCGCGCCGCGGGCGTGGAGTTCGGTCGCCACGGCGGCACCGATTCCGCTGGAGGCGCCGACCACCCAGGCGGCGCTCCCCGCCAGCCTCACGGCGTACTCCGTTCCAGCCGAAGCTGGCTCACACCGAGGTATCCGGCGCGGAAACCCGCCTCGCTGTAGGCGAGGTAGAGCTCCCACATCCGCCGGAACGTCTCGTCGAAGCCCAGCGCGTGGACCTGCGGCCAGGCCCGCTGGAACGCCTGCCGCCACAGCCTCAGCGTGTCGGCGTAGTGCGGCCCCAGATCGCGCCGGGCCGTGATCTTCAGGCCGGTGTGGGCCGCGAGGTGTGCCTCGACGGCCCGCAGCGAGGGGATGAGGCCTCCGGGGAAGATGTACTTCTGGATCCAGCCGTGGCTGTTGCGAGTGGCGAGCATCCGATCGTGAGGCATGGTGATGGTCTGGATCGCCACCGCGCCACCGGGGGCCAGCAGCCGGTCGAGGGTGGCGACGTACGTCGGCCAGTACGCCTCGCCCACCGCCTCGATCATCTCGACGCTGACGACGGCGTCGAACCGCCCGTCGACCTCGCGGTAGTCGCGCAGCAGCACCTCGACCCGATCGGACAGGCCGGCCGCCGCGATCCGTCGACGTGCCTCCGCCCGCTGTTCCTCGGACAGGGTCACGGTGACCACCCGCGCACCTCGCCGTGCGGCGGCGATCGCCAACGCACCCCAGCCGGTCCCGATCTCCAGGAGCCGGGTGTCCCGTCGGACCCCTGCCAGATCGAGCATCGCCTCGATCTTGTGGTGTTGGGCCGACTCGAGGTCGGCCATGCTCGCCCGGGGGGCGCCGTCGGGGAAGTACCCCCCGGAGTAGGTCATGGTCGGGTCGAGGAAGGCGGCGAAGAGATCGTTGCTCAGGTCGTAGTGCGCCGAGACGTTCTGCCGGGCACCGCCCACCGTGTTGTCCTGCTCGACCGGCAGCGGGCGGTCGACCAGGCTGCGCAGCCGGCGCATCGGCGCGGGGATCAGGCTTCCCATCCGGGCCGCGAACGGCGTCAGCAGCTCGGCGAGATCGGTATCGTCGCCCGCCCGCCAGTCACCCGCCATGTACGCCTCGCCGAACCCGATCTTGGTGTCACGGGCCAGGCGGCTGAAGAAGGCATCCGGCCGGGCGACGACGAACTCCGGGCGTCCGCCGCGCTCGGCGGCCGCGGGCGGGCCCGGGTAGCACACCCGGACGCCGGCGATCCCGGCTGCGCGCTCGAACAGTGCTCGGGCCACTCGGGCCCCGACGTGCGGTCTGGGCAAGGCAACCGGTGCGGGTAGACGGGCGATGGTCGGCTCGGCCGTGGTACAGGACACGATCAGACCCCTTTCTGTCGTAGGTGTGTCGGGCGCGGGACGACGGGAAGCCGGCGCAGCCACAGCCGGATGCCGTGAAACCTGATCATGGTCGACACCCGTTGCGGCATGAGCGGGTGACGCAGCGCGGCGCGCAGCAGCCCCGATCGTGAGGCGGGTGCCGGACGGCCCACGAAGGATCCCGTGAACCGCAACCGGTCCTCCTGGAACAGGCTCACCGAGACGGCGACCCGATCGGCCCCGAGTTCGAGGCGCAGTCGATAGAGACCGGCGACCTCGAAGAACGGTGAGACGTAGAACTCCTTCTCCACCATGGCGTTCCCACCCTCGTCGGGGCGGACGAGGTAGGCGTGCCGCTCACCGTAGGTGTTGTGCACCTCGACCACGACGCACTCCAGCCCGCCGTCGGCCGCGAAACACCAGTACACCGTCAGGGGGTTGAACACATGGCCCAGCACCCGGGCCCCGGCGAGCATGACGATCCTGCCGCCTACGCCGAACGCGATCCCCTGGTCCGCCAGGTGATTCAGGACGTTCTGGCGCAGCGAGAGATCGGAGCGTCCCAGGTGGTCGCCGCTGCGGAAGGACGCGAGCGGCCTGAGGTACCACGGCAGGCGGGGGACCTCGGCCAGGTCGATCAGCCACAGGTAGGCGCGCTGCCGGAATGCGTACTCCACGCCCGCGGTCCGACGATGCGCCACCACACCTCGCACCAGCGCCGGCACCACAGGCACCACAGGCACGGCGGAGCTCACCAGGTCACCCCGAACCGGGCGGCGGCCTCGACCCCTGACCGGCAGCCGTCCTCGTGGAAACCCCAGCCGTGGTAGGCGCCGGCGTAGACCGTGCGGTCCGTGGCCAACCCGGCCAACCGTCGCTGGGCCGCGACCGAATCCCGCGTGTACACGGGATGCCGGTACTCCATGCGACGCAGCACGGCATCCGGCCTGACCCGCCCACTGTCGTTGAGGGTGACCAGGAAGGGATCCCGCTCGTCGATGCCCTGCAACCGGTTCATCCAGTAGGAGACCTCCACGGGGGCGTCGGGCACCTCACAGGAGGCCATGGTGTAGTTCCAGCTCGCCCGGGCCCGAGGGGAGCCGGGCAGCACCGAGGTGTCGGTGTGCAGCAGGACGGTGCTGCCGGAGTAGCCGAACGCGCCGAGCACCTGGCGTTCGGCGGCGGAGGGATCGGCGAGAAGCCTCAACGCCTGATCGGGATGCGTCGCGATCACGACGCGGTCGGCCCTGGTCAGGCCGCCTCGGGAGTCCCGGATCTCCACGCCGTCCCGGGACCGGGCCACGCGGACGACGGGACAGGACGTCCGCACGTCCGGCAGTCGTTCGGCGATGCGGCGCACGTACGTCGCCGACCCCCCGACGACGGTGCGCCACCGAGGCGACCCGCCGACGGCGAGCATGCCGTGATGCTCGAGGAAGCGGAACAGATAGCGGGCCGGGTAGTCCAGGGCCAGGGCACGCCCGGTCGACCACACGCAGGCGACCAGCGGGACCGCGTAGTGGGCGACGAGGTAGCGGCTGAATCGACCGTGCGCCAGGAAGTCTCCGTAGGTCCGTCCCTCGTCGCCCTCGCCCTCGCCCAGGAAGGTGGCCGCCTCGCGGTGGAACCGGGTGATCTCGCGGAGCATACGCAGGAACCGCGGATCCGCCGCGCGCCGCGGCTGGGCCAGTACGCCGCCGGCCCCACGGCCACCGGCGTACTCCAACCCGCAGCCCCGGCACTGCACGCTCATGCTCATCTCGGTCGGGCGGGTCTCGATCCCCAGTTCAGCGAACAGCCGGCGTAGCAGGGGATAGGTGCGGTCGTTGTGCACGATGAACCCGCTGTCCACGGCCCGGTGGGCCTCGTCGGCGCCCACCAGGTCGTGGGTGTGCACGTGGCCGCCGAGCCGGGCGTCGGCCTCGAACAGGGTGACCCGGTGGGTGCGTGCGAGCAGGTGCGCGGCCGTCAGTCCGGCCACTCCGGACCCGATGACGGCTGCCGTGGGCGGGGTCGGCGGGGTCGGCGGGGACGAACTGATCACGGTGGCCTCTTGGGGTCCGGGGACTCTGACTTCGCCCACCGTAGACGAGCTGTCTAATGTTTGTCAAAGGTCGGTCTAATGTCTGTAGACTGTCTCCATGCCCTCTCCGTCGGACTCCGGTGCGCTCGTGCGCATCGGCGAGCTCAGCCGCCGGGTGGGCGTCGGCGAGCACACCCTGCGGGCCTGGGAGAGCCGCTACGGGCTGCTGCGACCGACCCGTTCGGCCGGGGGCTACCGGCTCTACTCGACGGACGACGAGCGCCGGGTCCGGCAGATGAGCCGGCTGATCGGCTCGGGGCTGTCGGCCGCTCAGGCCGCCGAGGCGGTGCGGCGGGGAACCTCGCCGCCCACGGTCCCGGACCGCGCCGATCCGGGGCGGCACGGCCCCCGGATCACCGAGGCGCTGACCGAGCTCGCCGACGCCGTCGACCACTTCGACGAGACCGCGGCGCACGCCGTCCTCGACCGGTTGTTCACCGAACTGGCCGTACCCACGGTGCTGCGCGACGTCGTGCTGCCCTACCTGCACACCTTGGGCGAACGCTGGCAGCGCGGCGAGGCGAGCGTGACCCAGGAGCACTTCGCCAGCAACCTGATCCGGGGCCGGGTGGCGGCCCTGACCTCCGGCTGGGGCCAGGGGCTGGGGCCCACCGTGCTGCTCGCCTGCCCACCCGGCGAGCAGCACGACCTCCCCCTGATGATCTTCGGCGTGGCGCTGCACCGAGCCGGCTGGCGCGTCGTCTACCTGGGCTCCGACACCCCGGCCACGGCGCTGTGGGAGGCCGTGGCCGCCTCACAGCCGGCCGTCCTGGTCCTGGCCGCCACCACCCCGGGACCCTTCGAGGCCCTCGGCGCGGAACTGCGGCACCTCGCTCGCTCGGTGGACGTCGCCGTCGCCGGCGCCGGCGCCACGGCCGAACTCGCCCGATCCGCGAACGCCCGCCGACTGACGGGCGATCCGATCACCGCGGCGTGGGCGATGGCCGCCGGGCGGGACACCACATGACGTGTCACATCTTCGTTTCGGGATCCTCGTCCCTATGGCGCCACCGGTGTCGGTGAGGCAGCCTGCCCCTGCTACTCGACGGGCCGCGCGGCTCGTCGTTCGACATCGAAGTGGGAGCACCTGATGGCTCGTCGTATCCGTCCCACCCTGCTGATCGCCGGTCTCACCATGGCCTCGCTCGCCCTGAGTGCCTGCGGCTCCGACTCGCTGTCGGAGACCGACGCCTCCACGTCGGCCGCCCCGACAGCCTCCGAGACCGCGGACACCGCCCTGGCCGACAAGCTGCCGGAGGGGGTCAGGAGCGCCGGCAAGATCGTGGTGGGGACCGACGCCACCTACGCGCCCAACGAGTTCCTCGGCACCGACGGCAAGACCGTCCAGGGCATGGACGTCGACCTGTTCAACGCCGTCGCCCAGAGGTTCGGGGTCACCGTGGAGTGGGTTCCCGCCAAGTTCGACTCGATCATCCTCGGGGTCAGCAGCGGCAAGTACGACATCGGCGTCTCCAGCTTCACCATCAACGACGACCGCAAGCAGCAGGTCAACATGGTCAGCTACTTCAGCGCCGGCACCCAGTGGGTGGCGCCGAAGGGCAACCCCAAGGGCGTCGACCCCGACAACGCCTGCGGCCTCAACATCGGGGTGCAGAGCGGCACCGTCCAGGCCGACGAGGACCTGCCGGCCAAGAGCAAGGCCTGCACCGACGCCGGCAAGCCCGCCATCAACCCCATCGTGGACGCCGACCAGGGCAAGGTGACCACCTCGGTGATCTCCGGCAAGGCCGACGCCATGCTGGCGGACTCCCCCGTCGGGCTGTACGCGGCCAAGCAGACCGACGGTCAGCTCGAGCCCATCGGCGACATCTACGACGCCGCGCCCTACGGCTACGTCATCGCCAAGGACCAGACCGGGTTCGCCGATGCCGTCGTCGAGGCACTCAAGCAGCTCGAGCAACTCGGTATCGCGGCGATTCAGCACGGTGGTGCACGAGTAGTGCCGGTATCGGAGTGCACGCTGGATGTGCTCGGACCCCTGCTCGACCTGAACGATATCCCGGACCCGAAACTCGTCGACGAGGTCATGCAGATGATCGGCGTGCTGATGCGCGAAGCGGCTGCTGCCGCGATCGAAAGGGCGACCGACCAGCAGCTGACTGAGGCTCAAACGATCCTCGACGACATTCTGGCTGCGGGGCGGGACCCGCTCAGGC
>CAYYCE010000011.1:0-17134 GCA_964469635.1 uncultured Kineosporiaceae bacterium | reverse complement strand
GACGGTGTGCCTGCGGCACGAACCCACCGGAACCGTCGCCGAGGACGGCACCGTGCTGGACGGCGAGGCGCTGGACGCCCACACGCTCGCCTGGGCGCAGGCGGTGAACGCCTCCGGGGAGGCCTTCGTGACCCCGTCGCTGCTCGACGGACGATGGATGGTCCGGGTCTCGGTCGGCGCGGAGGCCACCGAGCGCGAGGACGTGGCCCGACTGTGGGAGCTGCTCCAGGCGATGTGCGAGAAATGAAAGTCTCACTTGCGGTTCGTTGAAGTCGGATTTAGATTCCTTGATATGGATGCCGATGAGATCCTCCGCAAGGTCGCGGCTGGTGAGCTCACCCCGGAGCAGGCGCTCCCCCTGCTGGACGCCTCGGGGGCCGCGCCCGGTCCCAGCACCGACGCCGACGACGAGCCCCCCGCCTGGGGGACGCCCGATCCCCCCGGGACGGGCTCCGAGGTGCGCGAGACGGTCACCACCGTCCGGGTCAACGCCTCCTACCGCTCGGTCGACGTCATCGGCGACCCGACGGTCGCCCAGGTCGCGGTGACCGGCCAGCACGCCGTCCGGCGTGAGGGCACGGTGCTCACCGTCGTCAGCCAGGAGAGCCCGTTCGGCTCGAACGAACCGGGCGAGCGGGGTTCGGCCGGCTTCAGCTTCACCGACCTGCCCCGGACCCTGGCCTGGGCCAAGGCCTGGACCGATCAGCGGTTGGTGGTGCGGGTCAACCCCGAGCTGCCGATCGAGCTCGACGCCGCCGGCGCCAGCGTCACCATCAGCGGGATGGAGGCGGGCGCCAGGCTGCGGCTGATCGCCGCCGCGGCCAAGCTGGAACGCGTTCGCGGGCCGCTCGACCTCGACGCCCTGTCCTCCTCGGTGAAGGGTTTCGCGGCCCCCAACGGCCGCTCGCGGATCGCCTGCGAGTCCTCCTCGGTCAAGCTGCTGCTCGGCGCGGGCAGCGACGTGCGGATCCGGGCCCGCAACCGCATGGGCAAGGTCGTGCTGCCCGACACCGTGTCCAAGGGCGGGCTGGTCGACCCGGACGTGGTCGAGGCCGTCGTCGGCGCGGGCCGGGGCGAACTGTCCATCGACGCCGTGATGAGCTCGGTGGCCCTGACGGAGGACGCGTGAACGCCGACCACTACACCGCCCCCCGCGACTGCCCCGTCTGCAGCGAGCTGCTGCACGTCACCCGGCTCGGGTGCCCGCAGTGCGGCACCGCGATATCTGGGCAGTTCCGGGCCTGCGAGTTCTGCGGCATGTCCGAGGACGACCGGGAGCTGCTGCGGGTCTTCCTCACCTCCCGCGGCACCATGCGCGAGGTCGAGAGGCACCTCGGGGTCAGCCACCCCACGGCCCGGGCCCGGTTCGACGAGATGCTGCTGCGGCTGGGCTACGTCCCCGCAGGGACCGCCAGACCCGAGCCCGAATCCGAACCCGAACCCGAGACCGCACCCGAACCCGATACCGGGCCGGATCCACGATTGGCGACGCTGCGGGCGCTGGCGGCCGGGACCATGGACGTCGGCAGCGCACGCGAGCGTCTGGGCCGCTGAACCCCTCCCGCCGCGACAGCCCGCACGACAGGATGGGCGCCATGGATCTCCTCCCCGGCGTGAGCGCCCACACCGTCAGGACCGACCGGTTGACGATGCACCGGCTCGAATACGGTCCGGAGGACGGCGTTCCGGTCGTCCTGGTGCACGGCAACCTGAGCACCGGACGGTTCTTCGAGCACGTCATGGCCGATCTGGCGCTGCGGCGCCCCGCCGGGCTCGCGCCGCTGCGGTTGATCGCCCCCGACATGCGTGGCTTCGGACGCACCCAGGAGCTGCCGATCGACGCCACCCGGGGTCTGGCCGACTGGGCCGACGATCTCGGCTCCCTGTTCGCCGCACTGGGCATCGCCGAACCGGTGCACCTGGTGGGCTGGTCCTCGGCCGGGCTGGCAATCTCGCAGTACGCGATGACGGCGACCGGAACCTCGGCGCCGGTCGGCTCGCTGACCTACCTCGACCCGGTCTCCCCCTACGGCTACGGCGGGGTCCACGCCGACGGCACGCCGTGCGCCCCGGACCACGCCGGCTCCGGCGGCATCGGAGCCAATCCCGAACTGGTGCAACGCCTGCGCGACGGCGACCGGTCGAGCGAGTCGCCGTTCTCGATCCGCAACGTGATCAACGGGCTGTACTGGCAGCCCGACTTCCGGTTGCCCGCCGAGCGGGAGGACCTGCTCGTCGAGGAGATCCTGATGACGTCGATCGGGGACGGGGTCTACCCCGGCGACGGCACACCGTCCGAGAACTGGCCGCACTTCGCGCCCGGGACCCGAGGCATCCTCAACGCCCTGTCGCCCAAGTACTGCAACTGGTCCGGCATCCTCGACCTGGACCCGAAACCGCCGATCCTGTGGACCCACGGCGGCGTGGACCTGATCGTCTCCGACAATGCCGTGCTCGATCCGGGCGCGCTGGGCGCAGCCGGGCTGATCCCGAGCTGGCCGGGGGTCGAGGCGTACCCGCCGCAGCCGATGGTCACCCAGATCCGCGACGTGCTCGACCGCTACGCGGCCGGCGGCGGACGCGTGGTCAGCGAGATGTTCGCGGACTCGGGCCACGGCCCGCTGTTCGACGCCCAGGAGCACTGGTGCCGGGTGGTCTCCCGCTTCCTGGCCGACGCCACGGCCTGACCCGGCTCAGGCCAGCGCGGCGTCGATGTCCTCGATCAGGTCCTCGACGTTCTCCAGACCGACCGAGATCCGCACCACGCCGTCGGTGATCCCGGCGGCCGCCCGGGCCTGCGGGGCGAGCCGCCGGTGGGTGGTGGTCGCCGGGTGCGTGACCAGCGACTTGGCGTCGCCCAGGTTGTTCGAGATGTCGACCACCCGCAGCGCGTCGACGAAGGCGAAGGCGCCGTCCTTGCCGCCGGCCACCTCGAAGGTGACCACCGTGCCGCCCGCGGACATCTGGCGCGTGGCGAGGTCGTGCTGCGGGTGCGAGGCCAGGAACGGGTAGCGGACCGAGACGATCCGCGGATGCGCCTCGAGGTGGGAGGCGATCCGGTGCGCCGCGACGCACTGGGCCTCGACCCGCAGCCGCATCGTCTCCAGGCCCTTGAGCAGCACCCAGGCGTTGAACGGGCTCATCGACGGTCCGGTATGACGCATCAGGGTCTGCACGTCGCCGTCGATGTAGTCCCTCGGTCCGAGGATCGCCCCACCGAGCACCCGGCCCTGTCCGTCGATGTGCTTGGTCGCCGAGTAGACGACGACGTCGGCACCCAGGGCCATCGGGCGTTGCAGCAGAGGCGTGGCGAACACGTTGTCCACCACCACCTTCGCTCCGGCGGCATGGGCCAGCTCGCAGACCGCCGCGACGTCCACCAGGTCCTGCATCGGGTTGGAGGGCGACTCGAAGAACACCACCCGGGCGGGGGTGCTCAGGGCGCGCTCCCACTGGGCCGGGTCGTGGCCGTCGACGAAGTCGCAGCGGATCCCCCACCGCGGCAGCAGCTCGTCGAGGATCACGAAGCAGGACCCGAACAGCGCCCGCGCGGCCACCACCCGGTCGCCGGCCCTCAGGAACGCCAGTAGAGCGGTGAACACGGCGGACATCCCGGTGGCGGTGGCGAAGCAGGCGGGGGCCTGCTCGAGCAGCCGCAGCCGTTCCTCGAAGACCGCCACGGTCGGGTTGCCGTAACGGGAGTACATGTAGTGCTCGACCTCGCCTGCGAAGGCGGCCTCGGCCTGGGCCGCCTCGTCGTAGACGTAGCCCTGGGTCAGGAACAGCGCCTCGGCGGTCTCGGCGTGGTTGGAGCGGCACAGGCCGCCGCGGACGGCGATGGTCTCGGGCCGCCAGCCCTGCTCGTCGGTGGCCGGGCTCACGTCTGGCGCCAGGGCAGCCCGGCGGCCTTCCAACCGCCCACCCCGCGGTGCCCCTCGCCGTCCAGCTGACCCTCGAACCCGTCGATGATGTTGTAGGCCCGGCCGTATCCGGCTGCGGTCGCGGTGGCGGCCGCCCCCCGGGAGCGCACCCCCGAGCGGCACAGGAAGGCCACCGGCGCGCTCGCGGGCACCCCGGCCTCGATCAGTTGGGCGGTGAATCCGGCGTTCTGGGCGCCGTCCGGGAAGCGCACCCACTCGATCCGGACGACCTCCTTGCCCAGCGGACCCAGGTCGGGAAGGCCGACGTAGGACCACTCGGCCACGGTCCGCACGTCCACCAGGACGGCCTCCGGCTCGGACCGCAACATCGCGTAGGTCTGTTCGGGGGTGAGGTCACCCGCGTACTCCGCCACGACACCTCCAGATCCGATCCCTGTCGGGCCCATGCTGTCAGAACCGCCGGCCCGCCAGCGCATCGCGCCCGGGCAAGACGTCGCCGCCGCGCGGCGATCTCCTCCCGGACCGTCCGCTTATCGCCACGGATTCAACAGGAATCGCGGCACCGAACCGGTGAAATCATCGCTATCAGGGCAGCGAGGACGCCGCTAGAGTCATCGCTACACCGTGCCCCCCTCGGGAGTCGCCATGACCGAGACCCTGCCACCGCCCGCCGCGGCCGCCATCAGCGGCGTGGAACAGCGACGCCGCCTCGTCACCGCCGTCCCGGGTCCGGCCTCCCAGGCGATTCACGCCCGCAAGCTGGCGGCGGTCTCGGCCGGGATCGGCACCACGCTGCCCATCTACATCGAGCGGGCCGGCGGCGGAATCCTGGTCGACGTCGACGGCAACCAGGTGATCGACTTCGGCTCCGGCATCGCCGTGACCACCGTCGGCAACGCCGCCCCCGAGGTGGCCGCGAGGGTGTCGAGGCAGGTCGGCGAGTTCACCCACACCTGCTTCATGGTGACTCCCTACGAGGAGTACGTGCAGGTCTGCGAGGCGCTCAACCGGCTCACCCCCGGCACCCACGAGAAGCGCTCGGCGCTGTTCAACTCCGGGGCCGAGGCGGTCGAGAACGCCGTCAAGATCGCGCGCCGGTTCACCGGCCGCGACGCGGTGGTGGTCTTCGACCACGCCTACCACGGCCGGACCAACCTGACGATGGCGATGACCGCCAAGAACATGCCCTACAAGGACGGTTTCGGACCGTTCGCCGGCGAGGTCTACCGGGTGCCCACGTCCTACCCGTTCCGCGACCCGGAGGGCATGACCGGTGCGCAGGCCGCCGCCCGGGCGATCTCGACGATCGACAAGCAGGTCGGGGTCAACCGCACCGCGGCGGTGGTGATCGAGCCGATCCAGGGCGAGGGTGGGTTCGTCGTCCCGGCCGAGGGCTTCCTGCCGGCGATCGCCGCCTGGTGCGCCGACAACGGCGTGCTGTTCGTCGCCGACGAGGTCCAGACCGGCTTCGCCCGGACCGGGGCGATGTTCGCCTGCGAGCACGAGGGGATCGTCCCCGACCTGGTCACCACTGCCAAGGGCATCGCCGGCGGGTTGCCGCTGGCCGCGGTCACCGGCCGGGCCGACGTCATGGACTCGGTGCACGGCGGCGGGCTCGGCGGCACCTACGGCGGCAACCCGGTCGCCTGCGCCGCGGCGCTGGCGGCCATCGACGTCATCGAGGGGTCGGACCTGCCCGCGGCCGCCCGGCGGATCGAGTCGATCATGCTGGCCCGGCTGCGGGAGCTCGCCCAGGCGCACCCCGCGATCGGCGACGTGCGGGGCCGCGGCGCGATGCTCGCGATCGAGATCGTGCAGCCCGGGACGACGACGCCGGACGCCGCGGAGACCGCCCGGATCAGCTCCACCTGCCACCAGGCCGGAGTGGTGACGCTGACCTGCGGCACGTATGGCAACGTACTCCGGTTCCTGCCGCCGCTGGTGATGCCCGAGCACCTGTTGCGCGAGGGCCTCGACATCCTGGCCGAGGCGATCGCCGGCTGACGCGCGTACCGGTGCGGCGAGCCAGTCCCGCCGCGGTCACAACCCCGAGTCGGCGGTGCGCACCAGGATCCGGCCGCACTCCTCGCAGCGGATGACGGCGTCCTCGGCGGCCACCCGCAACACACCCAGATCGGTGGTATTGATCTCCAGCCGGCATCCCTCGCACCGCCGTTGGTGCAGCCGGGCCGCGCCGATGCCGCCGTTCGCCTCGCGAATCCTCTCGTAGAGCGCCATCAGATCGCCGCCCAGTCCGGCGGCCGCGTTCTCGCGGTCGCGACGCTCGCCCTCCTCCTCGGCGGCCAACGCCTGCAGTGCCTCGTCCCGGCGGGCGGTGGCCTGCTGGACCTGGTCGTCCAGCCGCCCGCCCTCGGTCTGGATCGACTCCAGGTCGGCGGTCGCCTGCTCCAGCCGCTCCATGACCTCGAGCTGGACGTCCTCGAGGTCCGACTGGCGCGCGGCCAGCGAGGCCACCTCGTGCTGCAGCGCCTGCAGGTCCTTGGCCGTGCCGGTGCCGGCATCGAGTCGGGTCTGGTCCCGGGTCGCCCGCCGGCGCACCTGATCGACGTCCGCCTCGGCCTTGGTCAGTTCGCGGGTGACGTCCTCGACGACCGTGCGGGCGGCGATCAACCGGTCGCCGAGCAGGCGTCGCCGCCCGGCCAACTCCTCGAGCTCGGCGTGCTCGGGCAGAGTGCGTCGTCGATGGGCGATCTGAGCGAGCCGGGTGTCGTGCGCCTGGACGTCCAACAGTCGCCATTGATCCTGGGCAGCGGCAGTCACCACCCACTCACCCTAGACCGCTATCGGACGACTCCGCCGGGACTGGGAACCCGGAACGTCCACGGATCGGTGCTCTGCGCCGACACGAACACCTCGATCGGCGTCCCGGCCGCCTCGAGCAGTCCCTCGAGCCGGTTGGCCACCCCGGCCAGCCACGGCCATTCGCTCGACCAGTGGGAGACGTCCACCAGCGCCGGACCTTCCTCACCGGCCTCCTCGCGAGCCTCGCTCGCCGGGTGGTGGCGAAGGTCCGCGGTGACGAACGCGTCGACCCCGGCCCGCCGGGCGACCTCGAGCAGGGAGTCGCCGGAACCGCCGCAGACGGCGACCCGCTGCACCGCGGCCGTCGGCTCGCCGGAGATCCGCACTCCCTGGGCGGTGGCCGGCAGCGCCTCGGCCACCAGCAGGGCGAACTCGCGCAGCGTCGTCGGGGCGGCCAGTCGCCCCACCCGGCCGACGCCGCGGCTGGAGGGCCACGAGGCCAGCTCGTAGACGTCGACCGCCACCTGCTCGTACGGGTGGGACTGCGCCAGGGCGGCCAGCACGGCGGAGCGCCGGGCCCGCGGCATGACCATCTCGACCCGGTGCTCGGCGACGTCCTCACGTCGCCCGGACGCCTCGGGGGCCGCGCGCCGACCGAGGCCCTTGATCGCGGTTCCGACGCCGGTCGCCACGAAGGCGCACCGCACGAACTCGCCCACCTGCCCGGCGCCGGCCTTGGCCATGGCGTCGACCACGAGATCGACGCTGTCCTCGGGCACGAACGTGACCACCTTGTCGATCGGATCCGGCGGATCGGCCGACAGCGGGTGCAGATCTCGCAGTCCGAGTACCCGGGCGAGGGCGTCGGAGACGCCGGGCGCCGCCACATCGGCGTTGCTGTGGGCGGTGAACAGGGCGCAGTCGGCGCGGATCAATCGGTGGACCAGTCGTCCCTTGGCCGTCGTGGCCGCGACCGAGTGCACGCCGCGCAGCAACAACGGATGGTGGGTGATCACCAGGTCGGCGCGCCACTCGAGGGCCTCGTCGACCACCGTGGTCACCGGATCGACGGCGAGCAGCACCCGGCGCACGGGAGCGGCCGGATCGCCGCACACCAGCCCGACCCGGTCCCAGTCATGGGCCCATGCCGGGTGGTACAGGCGCTCGAGGACGGCGATGACCTCGGCTAGGACGGGGAAGCGCGTCTCGGTGGTCACGGGCTGCACACTAACGCTCACGCCGTTGGATGAAGCGACGTTAACGAACGCTTTGCACTCACGTGACTACTCTTAGTTATGGACTGAGGCTCCCCCGCCACGCTCGGTAGCAGGAGGGCGGAGAATCATCCGAACCGCCGATGTGGCACTCCCCCCGCGAGGTGGGCCCGGCCGGACTCGAACCGACGACACCCGCGGTGTAAGCGCGGTGCTCTGCCAACTGAGCTACAGGCCCTCCGACGCCCCCGGGGCGCGGTGCGCCCATTGTGACAACTGCGTGGCGGGATGGGCGATGGCGGGTCGGCCGCCCGCTCTCAGCGGCGCCCGGAGCGCGGGGTGGCCAAGCGGGTGCCCGTCCAGTCCGGGCACGCGCTGACGGTGCTGGTGGCGTGCAGCCCCGCGGTGGGGGCCGCCTCCTCGATCTCGGACGGCTCGACATGGCCCTCACGCCCCGACTTCGGGGTGAGCAGCCAGATCACGCCGCCCTCGGCGAGATTGGTCAGACAGTCCATCAAGGCATCGACAAGGTCACCGTCGTCCTCACGCCACCAGAAGATGGCGGCGTCGACGACGTCCTGGGCGTCCTCGTCCGCCAGCTCGGTGCCGGTCGCCGATTCGATCTCGGCCCGCAACTCGTGATCGATATCGTCGTCGTACCCGAACTCCTGGACCATCTGGCCGGGCCGCAGACCCAACCGACCGCCCTTCGACTCCTCAGCCGCGGACTCCGCGGTCGCGCCCACGCGCCTGCCCTCCTCGATCCGCGCGGTGCCGCCCTCCGGCTCCGCATTCCGTGATCCCCGCACGCTAGTGGACTGCACCGCGGGGCGGATGCGCAACAGGTCCCCCCGGTGAGTCGGGCCCGTATCGCCCGGGGTCGGACGCGAGTCGGACCCGGGAAGGTGGGGGCGAGGCGCTCGGCCGGGTACCTTGCCCACCCGACACGTGCTCCGCAGATGACGTCAGCCGCCGCAGCGGCCAGGATGGGGCGCAGACACACCCGAACCGGCTCCGGGCCCGATCGCGGGCTCAGCACCCTCCACCGATCGCGACGACGAAAGGGATCCCGCGATGCCGCACAAACAGGGTCCTATCCTCAACGGGCTGCCCAGCCATCTCCCCGACATCGACCCGGACGAGACCGCCGAATGGCTGGCCTCCCTGGACGCCGCGGTCGACAGCCGGGGTCGCGAGCGCGCTCGCTACCTGATGCTGGCCCTGCTGCAGCGGGCCCGGGAGCAGGGCGTGGGCGTCCCGAGCCTGTCGCAGACCGACTACATCAACACGATCCCGCCGGAGCGCGAGCCCTGGTTCCCCGGTGACGAGGACGCCGAGCGCGCCTACCGGCGCTGGATCCGGTGGAACGCCGCGGTGATGGTGCACCGGGCGCAGCGGCCGGGCATCGGGGTGGGCGGGCACATCTCCACCTACGCCTCCTCCGCCACGCTGTACGAGGTCGGCTTCAACCACTTCTTCCAGGGCAAGAGCCATCCGGGCGGCGGCGATCAGATCTTCATCCAGGGGCACGCCTCCCCCGGCGTGTACGCCCGGGCCTTCCTGGAGGGACGACTGTCGGCCGACCAGTTGGACGGCTTCCGCCAGGAGCACTCCCACCCCAGCGGCGGCCTGCCCTCCTACCCGCACCCGCGGCTGGCGCCGACGTTCTGGGAGTTCCCCACGGTCTCCATGGGGCTGGGGCCGATCAACGCCATCTACCAGGCCCAGTTCAACAAGTACCTGCACGCCCGCGGCGTCAAGGACACCTCGCAGCAGCGGGTGTGGGCCTTCCTCGGCGACGGTGAGATGGATGAGCCGGAGAGCCGGGGCGCCCTGCAGCTGGCCTCCTTCGAGGAGCTCGACAACCTCACCTTCGTCATCAACTGCAACCTTCAGCGGCTCGACGGCCCGGTCCGCGGCAACGGAAAGATCATCCAGGAACTGGAGGCGTTCTTCCGCGGCGCCGGCTGGAACGTCATCAAGGTGATCTGGGGCCGGGAGTGGGACCCGCTGCTGGCCGCCGACCGCGACCAGTCGCTGGTGAACCTCATGAACCGGACCCGGGACGGCGACTACCAGACCTTCCGGGCGGAGGACGGCGCCTACATCCGCGAGCACTTCTTCGGCCGCGATCCGCGCACCCGCAAGCTGGTCGAGGACCTCAGCGACGACGACATCTGGAACCTTCGCCGCGGCGGCCACGACTACCGCAAGGTCTACGCCGCCTACAAGGCCGCCACCGAGCACGCCGGGCAGCCGACGGTCATCCTGGCCAAGACCATCAAGGGCTGGGCCCTCGGGCCGACGTTCGCCGGGCGCAACGCGACCCACCAGATGAAGAAGTTCAGCCTCGCCGACCTGACGATGCTCCGCGATCGGCTGCGCATCCCGGTCACCGACGAGCAGCTCGCGGCCGACCCCTACCTGCCGCCCTACTACAACCCGGGCGAGGGCAACGAGGTGATCCAGCACCTGCGCGAGGTCCGGCGGCGCCTCGGCGGACCCCTGCCCGAACGCCGGACGACGGCCGCCCCGCTCAAGCTTCCCGAGGAGAAGGCCTACGACGTGGCCCGGCGCGGCTCCGGCAAGCAACCCGTCGCGACGACCATGGCCTTCGTACGGCTGATGCGCGACCTGATGCGCGACCCGCAGTTCGGCCCCCGCGTCGTCCCGATCATCCCCGACGAGGCCCGCACGTTCGGGATGGACTCCTTCTTCCCCACCGCGAAGATCTACAACCCGCACGGCCAGGAGTACACGTCGGTGGACCGCGAGTTGATGCTCGCCTACACCGAGTCGACCACCGGGCAGATCCTGCACACCGGGATCAACGAGGGCGGCTCGACGGCCGCCTTCACCGCGGCCGGGTCCTCGTACGCCACCCACGGCGAGGCGATGGTGCCGATCTACATCTTCTACTCGATGTTCGGCTTCCAGCGGACCGGGGACGCCTTCTGGGCGGCGGGCGACCAGATGTGCCGCGGCTTCGTGGTGGGCGCCACCGCCGGCCGGACGACGCTGACCGGAGAGGGCCTGCAGCACGCCGACGGACACTCGCCGATACTGGCCGCCACCAACCCCGCGGCGGTGGTCTACGACCCCGCGTACGGGTACGAGCTGGGCCACATCGTGCGGGACGGCCTGCGCCGGATGTACGGCGAGTCCCCCGAGAACGTCTTCTACTACCTGACCGTCTACAACGAGCCGTACCCGCAGCCGGCCCAGCCCGAGGACCTGGACGTCGAGGGGCTGTTGCGCGGCATCTACCGGTTGTCGGCGGCACCCGAGCCCGAGGGCAGGCCGCGGGCGCAGCTGATGGCCTCGGGCGTCGCGGTGCCCTGGGCGCTGGAGGCCCAGCAGCTGCTCGCGAAGGACTGGGGCGTGGCCGCCGACGTGTGGAGCGTCACCAGCTGGAGCGAACTGCGCCGCGACGCCCTGCGCTGCGAGCACCGGGCGTTCCTGCATCCCGACGAGGAGCCGGAGGTCCCCTTCGTCACCCAGCGTCTGAGCGGCACCCCGGGACCGGTGGTGGCGGTCAGCGACTACATGCGGCAGGTTCCGGACCAGATCCGGCAGTGGGTGCCCGAGACCTTCGTCTCACTGGGCGCCGACGGGTTCGGCTTCTCCGATACCAGGCCGGCCGCCCGCCGGTTCTTCGGCATCGACGGCCCCTCGGTGGCGGCCCGGGCCCTCGGGCTGCTGGCCCAGAGGGGCGAGGTGCCTCCTGAGCGGGCGGCGGAGGCCGTCGACCGCTACCGGCTTCAAGACGTCACGGCGGGCACGACCGGCAGCGTCGGGGGCGACGCCTAGGACGCCCGGCCGCGCGCGGCGTCAGCCCCGGGGCGCCTCGCGCAGGTCCCTCAGGTCGATCAGCGGCAGACCGCCCGCCGGGGTGCGCGGCGGCATCGATGCCTCCGCGGCGTCGATCAGCGGCTGCAGGTCCGCCGTCAGCTCCTCGACCCCGACCACGTCGGCGTGACCCTCCAGGGACGCCAGGTGCCGGCGGGCCTCACCGAGCCGGCCCGACTCGATCGAGGCCTCGACCAGCTGACGTGCGGCGTCGAGCGAGTGCTCGCGGGGACGCCAGTGGCCCATGCCGAGGTTCAGGGCGTCGGACGGCAGACCCGCCTCGCGGAGCATGGCCAGCGCGGTCGCAAGCGCCTGCCCGGTCGGATCGCGGTCGGCCGCCGTGCCCAGTCGACGCAGCGCCGCCTCGCGGTCGTCGAGCACCGAGAGCCGGGCGAGTTCGATCAGCGGGTACCAGGCCTTGCCGGAATGGGCGAGCTCCTCGGCCAGGGACCACACGGCGTCCTGCTTGGCCCGCTGGATGTCACCGCCCGACACGTCGAGGCTGTCCCCCGCTCGCTGCCGCACGTGATCGGCGAGCCGGTGGAACGCCTCGACGTCGTTGGGGTCCTCGCGCAGTTGGGCCCACAGGGCCCGCTCCTCCTCCTCGGGCAGACCGCTCGGGGCTGGCCGCTCGGCCGGGGCGGCGGCCGACGCCGGGTCGGAGATCGGCGCCGGGACGGAGATCGGTACCGGACCCGAGGGTGAGGGACCGACGACCGTAGCGGTAGGCTCACCGGGAGCACGCCGCGAGGATGCTCCGGTCAGACGCTGGCGAAGTCTGTCGAACACGCTCATATCGCCCCAATCAAAGGTCGAACCCGCTTCGACCCTAGCTCCGGGCCCCGACACCCGGCGAGCCCGACGGGTGTGACACCCCACCATGGACGAGCGGGTCGCCATCCGGCGGTCACGCCAAAGCCATGCAGATGAACAAACGGCGACATCGATTTGCGTGCCGCAGCCGGGGCACGCTGAGGTGGACCATGGCACAGGACAAGCCGAGCGCAAAGGCCCCCAAACACTCCGATCCGCAGGAGGGTGCCCCCCCTGCCGAGACCAAGCGTCGTCGACTCTCCAAGATCCGCTACGAGAACGCGCTGATCAACCTCCAGACCGAGCTGGTCCAGATGCAGGAATGGGTGAAGACCACCGGCCAGCGCGTGGTGGTCGTCTTCGAGGGCCGGGACGCCGCGGGCAAGGGCAGCACCATCAAGCGGGTCACCGAGTTCCTCAACCCCCGCGTGGCCCGCATCGTCGCCCTGCCGGTCCCCACCGAGCGCCAGCGCACCCAGTGGTACTTCCAGCGCTACATCGAACAACTGCCGGCCGCCGGCGAGATCGTGCTCTTCGACCGGTCCTGGTACAACCGGGCCGGCGTGGAACGCGTGATGGGCTTCTGCACCCCCGAGGAGTACCGCCGCTTCCTGCACCAGTGCCCGACCTTCGAGCGGATGCTCGTCGAGGACGGCGTCCTGCTGCGCAAGTACTGGTTCTCGGTGAGCGACGAGGAGCAGGAACGTCGCTTCCGGTCCCGCCTGGAGGACCCGCTGCGGCGGTGGAAGTTCTCCCCCAACGACCTGCTCACCCGCGACCGCTGGGTGGACTTCTCCCGGGCCAAGGACGAGATGTTCGTCCACACCGACATCCCAGAGGCCCCGTGGTATGTGATCGAGGCCGACATCAAGCGGCACGCCCGGATCAACATGATCGCCCACCTGCTCTCGACCCTGCCCTACGAGCGCGTGCAGTCCCCGCCCATGCATCTGCCGCCCCGCCCGCCGGCCCAGGACTACGACCGACCGCCCCGCGAGCTGTTCCATCAGGTGCCCGACCACGCCGAGGGCCTCCTGGACGAGATCGCGGCCCGGAAGGCCCGGGGCAAGAGCACCAAGGGCGACAAGAGCGGGAAGAAGTCCTCCTGAGCCGACCCGTCGCCGACCGGTCGGGCGAGGCCACAGTCCGGCGGCTGGAGCGCGGCACCGGGGCTCTGGCCACCGCCGCCGTGCAGCGCATGGACGAACGCCTGGCCTGGTACCGGGCGCTGCGCCCGGAGGACCGCTCCTGGGTCGGCATGATCGCTCAAGCCGGGATCGCCGCGTTCGTCAACTGGTACCGCCGGCCCAGCGATCCGGTGCAGCTGACCGCCGACGTGTTCGGGGCCGCGCCGCGGGAGCTGACGCGGTCGATCTCGCTGGGGCAGACCCTCGACCTGTTGCGCACCGTGGTCGACGTGGTCGAGGAGCAGGCCAGTCTGCACGCCGTCCCCGGCGCGCAGCAGGCGGTGCGCGAGGCGGTGCTGCGGTTCTCGCGGGACGTCGCCTTCGCCGCCGCCGAGATCTACGCCCAGGCCGCCGAGGCACGCGGCGCCTGGGACGCCAGGCTGGAGGCCCTGGTGGTCGACGCGCTGGTGCGGGGTGAGCCGGACGACGCCCTGCACTCGCGCGCCGCCGCCCTCGGCTGGGCCGAGGCCGACCGGGTCGCCGTGGTGGCGGGCCACCTGCCGCCCTCGGCCCGCCACTCCTCGGCGGCCACCGGCGACGTGATCGCCGACGTCCGGCGCGCCGCGAGGCGGCACGGGTCGGACGCCCTCGTGGGGGTGCAGGCCGACCGGATCGTCGTGGTGCTGGGCCGCTCGGAACACCCCATGGTGGCCGCCGAGGACGTCGCGGCGCTGATGGCCGACGGGCCGGTCGTCACCGGGCCGGTGGCGGCCACCCTGGGACAGGCCAGCGGCGCGGCCCGGGCCGCCATCGCGGGCCTGGCGGCGGCCCGGGCGCGACCCGACGTCCCCCGGCCGGTGGCCGCGGACGAGTTGCTGCCCGAGCGGGTGCTCACCGGCGACCTGATCGCGCGCCAGGTGCTGATCGAGCAGGGGTACCTGCCGCTGGCTCAGGCGCCCTCGCGGGAGCTGCTGACCACGGCCTCCACCTACCTGGCGCTGGGCCGCTCCGTGGAGGGCACCGCCCGCCGGCTGTTCGTCCACCCCAACACGGTGCGCTACCGGCTGCGCCGGGTGGCCGATCTCACGGGCTGGGACCCCACCGACCCCCGGGACGCCTACGTCCTCGAGGTGGCCATCGGACTGGGCCGGCTCGAATAGCCTTTCGACCCCTTTTGTGGGAACCCTCCAAGTCTTTGGTCCCAGGTTCGTCGGCGATTCGGCGACGGCGCCGCCCGCGGACACGGCAGGCTTGACGACGTGCTCGCCATCACCTGCCCCGGGCAGGGGGCCCAGGCTCCCGGATTCCTGATTCCCTGGCTCGACGTTCCGGGGGTGGCCGAACGGCTCGGCTGGCTGTCCGCGGTCTCGGGCGTCGATCTGCTGACCCACGGCACCACCTCCGACGCGGACACGATCCGCGACACCGCGATCGCCCAGCCGCTGATCGTCGGCGCCGCCCTGGCCATCGCCCCCTGCCTGGCGCCCGAGACGGCCGGGACGGCCGGGACGACGGCCCCCGAGGACACCGACGACACCGTGATCGCCGGCCACTCCGTGGGCGAGTTCGCGGCCGCGGCCCTGGCCGGCGTGCTCTCCGGCGAACAGGCCATCGTCCTGGTGCGCGAGCGCGGCCGTGCGATGGCCGCGGCCAGCGCGGTGAGCGCCACCGGCATGAGCGCCGTGATGGGGGGTGCCCCCGACGACGTCGCCACCGCGATCCAGGCCGCCGGACTGATCGCGGCCAACGTCAACGGCGCCGGCCAGATCGTGGCCGCCGGCACCCTGGAGCAGTTGGCCGCCCTGGCCGAGAACCCCCCGGCCCGGGCACGGGTGATCCCACTGCAGGTCGCCGGCGCCTTCCACACCCACCACATGGCCCGCGCCGTCGACGTGCTGGCCCAACTCGCCGCCGCGGTCCCGGCGCGCGACCCGCACGCGGTCCTGCTCTCGAACGCCGACGGCGCGGCCGTCACCTCGGGGCGGGCGGCCCTGGGCCGGTTGGTCGCCCAGGTGTCCAATCCGGTGCGCTGGGACGCCTGCATGCACACCATGACCGATCTGGGAGTGACAGCGATGATCGAACTGGCTCCGGCGGGCACGCTCACCGGTCTCGCCAAGCGCGCCATGCCCGGGGTGGAACTGCTGGCGCTGCGCTCACCCGCCGATCTGGACACCGCCCGCGATCTGGTGGCCCGCCACGCCACGCCGTCCGGAGCGAGTCTGTGAGCCCCACGCTGAAGGCCTCGACCGGCGCCCGGTACGCCCGCGTCCTGTCGGTCGGCGGCTACCGTCCCGAACGGGTCGTCACCAACGCGGAGATCTGCGAGCGGATCGACTCCTCCGACGAATGGATCCGGGAGCGGTCCGGCATCGTGACCCGCCGGTTCGCCGCCCCCGACGAGAGCGTGACCGACATGGCCGAGCAGGCCGCCCGCACCGCCGTCGCCAAGGCGGGCATCGCGGCGAGCGACGTCGACGCCGTCCTGGTCGCCACGGTCTCCCACCCCTACCAGACCCCGTCGTCGGCGACCCTGCTCGCCCACCGGCTGGGCGCGACCCCCGCTGCGGCCATGGACATCTCGGCCGCCTGCGCGGGGTTCTGCTACGGCATCTCGCTGGCCGCCGACATGGTGCGCGGCGGATCGGCCCGGCACGTCCTGGTGGTCGGGGTGGAGAAGCTGTCCGACTTCACCGACCCCGACGACCGCTCGACGGCGTTCATCTTCGCCGACGGCGCCGGCGCGGTCGTCATCGGGCCCAGTGACACCCCGGCGATCGGGCCGACGGTGTGGGGCTCGGACGGCGCCCAGTGGGACACCATCGCCAACAAGTCCTCCTGGATCGAGTACCGCGACTCCGACCACGGCGTCTGGCCCGACCTGCGGATGGACGGCCGCTCGGTGTTCCGCTGGGCCGTGTGGCAGATGTCCCCGGTGGCGCGCAAGGCCCTCGACGCCGCGGGGATCGCCGCCGACGATCTCGAGGCCTTCATCCCCCACCAGGCGAACGTGCGGATCGTCGACGCGATGGTCAAGCAGTTGCGCCTGCCCGGGCACACCGCGGTCGCCCGCGACATCGTCGACACGGGGAACACGTCGGCGGCCTCCATCCCGCTGGCGATGGAGCGGATGCTCGACGCCGGCGAGATCCATTCGGGCGGGCTCGCCCTGCTGATCGGGTTCGGCGCCGGGCTGGCCTACGCCGCCCAGGTGATCGAACTTCCCTAGATTCCCCAATGCCCTAGGTTCCCTAGGCCCCATCACCCACCACCCCGAAGGAGCGACACCCACGATGGCACTGAGCGAGCATGACATTCTCGGCGGTCTCGCCGAGCTCATCAGCACCGAGATGGAGATCCCGGCCGAGTCCATCTCCGCCGAGCAGAGCCTGACCGACGATCTGAAGATCGACTCGCTATCGATGATCACGATCGTCTACAACGCCGAGGAGAGCAAGCAGAAGCTGCTCCACCACTACTCCGAGGT
>CAYYCE010000010.1:15418-17181 GCA_964469635.1 uncultured Kineosporiaceae bacterium | reverse complement strand
CATGCGGCTCGCGTGGTACGAGGACGAGTACGTGCGCACGGCCGCGGGCTGGCGGGCCACCTGCTCACCCTGTCGCTGCCGAGCGCGCAGCCCGAACTCGAGGTATTGCGCCACCGTGGGCTGCGGGAGCGGTTGCACCGGGCCTCGATCTCCCGCGGCGCCCGGGGGAACGACCACGACACCCGGGCCGCGCTGACCCGGATCGTGGCGCTGCGGGCCGAACGCGCCGCGCTGCTGGGCTACCCCGACCACGCCACCTACGTGATCGAGGACGAGACCGCGGGCTCGCTGGTGGCCGTGGACGCCATGCTGGCCGCCCTGGTGGGCCCGGCAGTCGCCAACGCGAGGACCGAGGCGGCCGAACTGGAGTCGGCGCTGGTCGCAGACGGCGGGCAGCCGCCGTTGCGGGCGTGGGACTGGGCCCACCACGCCGCCGCGGTCCGGGAACGGACCTTCCGGTTCGACGCCGCGGCGCTGCGGCCCTATTTCGAACTCGACCGCGTCGTCCGCGACGGCATCTTCTTCGCGGCCGGCGAGCTGTACGGGTTGCGGTTCGAACGCCGACGGGATCTGCGCGGGTACGCGGACGACGTCCAGGTCTTCGAGGTCCGGAACGAGGACGGCACCCCACGGGGGTTGTTCCTGGCCGACTGGTACGCCCGGGACACCAAACGCGGCGGCGCCTGGATGAGCACGTTCGTCGACCAGAGCCGGCTGCTCGGCCAGGCGCCGGTCGTGGTGATCAACCTCAACATCCCGCGACCCCCGGACGCCGAGCCCACACTGCTCACCCTCGACGAGGTCGAGACCGCATTCCACGAGTTCGGGCACGTGCTGCACGGCCTGCTGTCCGACGTCCGGTACCCGAAGCTGTCGGGCACCGCAGTCCCCCGAGACTTCGTCGAGTTCCCCTCGCAGGTCAACGAGATGTGGGCGTTCTGGCCGCAGGTGCTCACCCGCTACGCCCGCCACCACGTCGACGACGAGCCACTGGCGCAGGAGATCGTCGACGCCCTGGTGGCCTCGCGCGCGTCCGGCCAGGGGTTCGCGACCACCGAGTACCTGGCCGCCGCCCTGCTCGACCTGGAGTGGCACCGGCTGCCGGCCGACAGAGCCCGGCAGCTCACCGCGGACGACGTCGAGGGCTTCGAGCGCGAGGCGCTCCGGCGGCACGGGCTCGACCTGGAGACGATCCCGCCGCGCTATCGCAGCAGCTACTTCGCGCACGTCTTCGCCGGCGGCTACGGCGCCGGCTACTACAGCTACATCTGGAGCGAGGTGCTCGACGCCGACACCGTGGACTGGTTCCACGAGCGCGGCGGGCTGGACCGGCAGGCCGGACGGCGGTTCGCCGACCTGGTGCTCTCGCGTGGCGGCTCGGTGGAACCGACGGCCGCGTTCGAGGCCTTCCGCGGGCGGCCCGCGCGGATCGAGCCCCTGCTGGCCCGGCGCGGCCTGCTCGCCACGGATCCACTGGAGGAAAGGGCACGATGAACGAGAATCACACCCCGGTCCCGACCGCGGACACCAGGACCACCACCTCGCGTCGGACGCTGCTCGTCGGCTCCGCAGTCGGCCTCGGCGCGCTGGGCGCGCTCACCGCGTGCGGCGGTTCCTCGGGCGGCTCGGCGGGCGGGACGGACGGAGCCGGCGGCACCGTGGACCTCAGCGCCGTCCCGGTCGGCGGCACCGTGGTCCAGGAGGTGGGCGGGCAGCCCGTCGTCCTGGCCCAGCCGCAGGCCGGGACCGTGAAGGCCTTCAGC
>CAYYCE010000010.1:0-15408 GCA_964469635.1 uncultured Kineosporiaceae bacterium | reverse complement strand
CCACGCTGGTCTGCCCCTGTCACGGGTCGGTGTTCAACGCGGCCACCGGCGACGTGGAGCAGGGCCCGGCGACTTCTCCGCTGCCGAGCTTGCACGTCACAGTCTCAGGTGACACCGTTACTATCGGTTGATCCGGCGGTACCCGTTCGGAGCAGACTCCCCCGGTCGGCGGCCCGCCGCTGGGCCCAAGGGTTGGACTTGCCCCAAGGAACCCCTCGATCACTCCCCCATTCCGTCGCCACGGCCCACGATGCTGTCATCGAGGGCCAGGAGGTAACGCACCGATGAACGGCACCGCCCAGCACGAGGTCAGCCGCGTTCTGCACGAGAAACTGAGTACCACCCGGGTGGGGCTCCGGTGGGAGCGCATCCTGCGGACCCACGGACGTGAGATCGACACCCTCATGACCATCCACACGGACGTGCGCCGCCACGTGACCGAGGCCCTTCACCTGCTGGCCGACGCCGGGGTCCACAGCAAGAGGCTCGACGACGTCGTGATCGCCAAGGCGACGACGGTGCTCGACGACCTCCAGCGCCTCGGCGGCTTCGAGCTCAAGGCCGCCGTGATCGGCCTGCGCGAGGAACTGTCGCTGGCGCGAGGGCTCAGCCTGGACGACGTCCTCACCGGCTGAGCACGGCCAGCAGGGCGGGCGGGATCTCGCGCTTGCCCGAGCCGTCGTCGGCGACCACCACGTAGACGGTGCGGCCGCGGCACACGCCCGGTTCGCCGTCCGCGGCACCGGCGCCCTCGCGCAGCACCTCGAAGGCGAGCGTGAAGCTCGTGCGACCGATCGCCTCGACCCCTACGGCGATCACCGCCCGCTCGCCGTAGGCCAGTCCCGCCGTCCAGTCGAGTTCGGTGTGGACCAGCGAGACGTCGAACCCCTCGGCCAGCAGCCGCGGGTAGGGCAGCCCACCGGCGGCCAGGAACCCCGCCAGGGCGTCGTCGAAGTAGGCCAGATACCACATGTTGAACACCACGCCCTGACGGTCGACCTCCAGGTACCGCGGGTTCAACGGGTGCCGGTAGCGGGCCGTCTGGGTCATCGGCGCGATCCTGTCCTGCCCTCGGGTGTCCTCGGCGCGGCCGGCCCGTCCCGGCACCGACCGGCCCCCGGCACTCTAGCCCCGAGCCACGCTGGTAGCGTCGAGAGATCGTGGATGTACGCGACGTGGACCCTTGGCGCCTCTCGCGCCTCGAGGACGGCGGTGACGAACCGGACCGTCGTTTCGTGGTGGTCGCGGACCTGCACAACCACTCCCACTTCTCCGACGGCGCGGGCGATCCCGAGCACGCGTTCGCCCAGATGCGCCGGGCCGGGCTGGATGTCGCGGCCCTCACCGACCACTCCTCGATCCCGGCAGAGGCGCTCGGCGACCTCGCCGAGGGCGACTATCCGGACGAACGCGCCGTGGCCCTGGCCCGGACGGCTCCCTTCAGCATCGACGACCGGGCCTGGCGGCGGACCGGGGAGTTGGCGGACGCGCACGACGTCCCCGGGCACTTCACCGCCATCCGCGGGTTCGAATGGACCGAGCCCTGGCTGGGCCACGTGAACGTCTGGTTCAGCGACACCTTCCTCCCGGTCACCACACCAGGTTCGCTGTCGGGGCTGTTCGACTTCCTCGACGCCGCCGAGACCAAGGCCCTGTTCGGGTACAACCACCCGGGCCGCGAACCCGGGATGCTCGCCGGATTCACCGTGCCCCGGGTCGGCGACGGCGAGCTGACGCGGCGCATGGTGGCGCTGGAGGCCTTCAACCGCCGCGAGGACTTCCTGTTCCAACTGCGGGACGGGCAGCCCTTCTCACCGTTGGCGGCCTGCCTGGACGCCGGATGGCGTCCCGCCCTGGTCGGTGCCAGCGACGAGCACGGGGTGCGGTACGGCCTGGAGGGCAAGGGCCGGGCCGGGCTGTGGGTCACCGAACTGAGCCGCGACGGCGTGCGCGAGGCGCTGCTGGCCCGACGGGCGTTCGCCACCCGCGAGGTGGCGCTGAGGCTGGACGCCCGGCTCGGCGGCCACCGGGCCGGGGCAGCGACCGGCCTGCGGGGCGGCGTCGACCTGGCGGTCGACCTGGCCTGTCCCGACCACGACGGCCGTCAGGTCGAGGCGCAACTGCTGACCGGGGACGACGGCTCCGGCGACGCCGCCGCGGTGACCGTGCTGGACCGGTTCCCGATGACCTGCGGCGAGGTCTCGCGGTGGCGGGTCGACGTCCCCGCCACGGCCCGCTGGCTCGTGCTGCGGGTGGCCGATCCGGGCCGCGCGTACGGCAGCCCGTACCATCCGGAACCGCCCGGCCACCCCTGCGCCACATGGGCTCTGGCCTACGCCAGCCCCTGGTACCTCGGCTGAGGCGGCGGAGCGCAGTCCGGCGGCCGCCCGCTGCGGTCAGGGCGTCGGGTGACGTGAGTCGTAGGCGAGAAAGCCCCGCTGGACGACGCTGAGCGCGGCGATCGTCGCGATGCAGGCGAGCCCGCCGAGCACCGCCGTCAGCCCCTCCCCCAGACCGGTGGCCAGCACGCCGGCCAGCAGGCCGCCGAGGCGGGGGCCCCCGGCGACCACGACGATGAAGACCCCCTGCAGGCGGCCCCGCATCCGATCGGGGGCGGCCGCCTGCAGGATCGTGGTGCGGAACACGGCCGAGACCGAGTCGGCGGCCCCGGCCAGCATCAGCCCGGCGACCGCGACGACGAGCGCCGCGGTGCGGCCCAGGGTCCCGGCGACGAGCAGCGCCACGCCGAAGCCGGTCACTCCCGCACCCCAGCCGACGATGCTGGTCATGATCGCCCGGCCCTGGTGCCGGACCTCTCCCAGCGGACCCGAGGCCAGCATGGCCGCCACCCCGCCGACGGCCACGGCCGCATAGAGCAGGCCGACGGAGCGGGCGCCGCCGCCCAGGATCACGGTTCCGGCGGCGGGCAGCAGCACCGAGGGCTGGGCCAGCACCATGGCCGCGACGTCGGCGACGAAGGTCATCCGGACGTTCGGCATGGCCGCCAGGTAGGCGAGCCCGTCGACCACCGACCGCAGACCCGACACCGTCGGGGCGTGCTCCTCGGGTGGGATCGGCGGCAGCCCGGAGAAACCCCACAGCCCCGCCGTGGTGATCACGGCGTCCGCGAGGTAGGCCGTCCGGAAGGAGCCCGCGTCGATGAGCACGCCCGCCAGCAGCGGCCCCACGGCCATCGCCACGGTCATCGACAGCACCGACAGCGCGTTGGCGGCCGGCAGCAGGCGCGCCGGCAGGATCCTCGGATAGATGCTGGAGCGGGCCGGCGACGTCACCGCGAACGATCCGCTCCAGAACGCGGCCACCAGGTACAACGGCCACACGCTCGTGTTGCCGGCCACGGCCAGCGCGGCGCAGACCACGCTCGTCGACCAGCTGACGCCCTGCGAGGTGAGACCCACCCGTCGCCGGTCGTACCGGTCGGACAGGGTGCCCCCGTACAAGCCCATCACCATCAGGGGGGCGAACGCGAACACCCCGACCAGGCCGACCGCGGCGGTCGACCCGGTCAGGTCGTAGACCTGGATGCCGATGGCCGCCACCGCCAGTTGCGCGCTGACGGCGGCCAACGCGTTGCCGGTGTAGAGCCGCCGATAGGCCGGGAAGGCGCGCAGCGGCTCGAGGTCGGGCAGGACGGACACGAGGCGAGAGTCTGTCAGCCGGGTCCGGGCGACCCCTCGGGAGGGCTGGTCGGCAGGGTCAGTAGGCCTCGACCTCGAGGGTGATCGCGGGACCGGTCAACGCCTTGCTCACCGGACAGGTCGCCTTGGCCGTCTCGGCCAGTTCGGCGAAGGCCGCGGGGCTCACACCGTCCGCGTGGCCGCCCACGCTCAACACGACGGACGGGATCCGGAAGCCACCCGCCGGGTCGGGCCCCAGCGCGACCTCGGCCCGCACCTGCAGCCGGATGTCACTGCCGCCCGCCTCGCCCAGCAGGGCCGAGAACTGCATCGCGAAACACGAACTGTGGGCGGCCGCGATCAGCTCCTCGGGGCTGGTGACGCCGGTCGCCTCCTCCGCCGCCCGCCGCGGGAAGGACACCTCGAAGGTGGCGCTGTGCGAACTGGTGAGGTCGACCTCGCCGGTCCCGTCCTGCAGAGTGCCGTTCCAGGCGGTGGTTGCGCGGCGTGTGGGCATCGTGGTCCTCCTCGACTGTGGGGGAAAGGGTAGCGGGGTGGGAAACGGGCGTGGGTGAGACGGATGGGCCCATGCAACCGTCTCCGGCGGCGGGCTGCGACCCGAGGCGACGTCCGGGACCGGCGGGCTGACAGACTGCAGCCGTGGGGCCCGCCGCATCACCGCCGACCGCCGCCGACGTGCTCGTCGTCGGCGCCGGGCCCGCCGGATCCGCGGCCGCGGCCTGGTGCGCGCGGGCCGGGCTGGACGTCGTCCTCGCCGATGCCGCCGCCTTCCCACGGGACAAGGCGTGCGGCGACGGGCTGACCCCGCGGGCGATCGCCGAGCTGCGCCGGCTCGGGTTGGCCGAGTGGCTGCGGGGCCGAGCCGTGAACTGGGGGCTGCGCGCCTCCGGGTTCGGCCGGCAGCTCTACCTGCCCTGGCCCGGGGGCACCCTGCCGGCCCACGGATCCGCCGTCCCGCGCACCGAGCTCGACGCCCGGATCCGTCAGGTGGCGCTCGACTCGGGGGCCTCGCCGTTGGAGCGCGCCCGGGCGGTCGACGTCGTCCGGGACGGTGCCCGGGTCACCGGCGTGCGGTTCCGCACCGCGGTCGGGACCGCCACGGTGGGCTGCCGCCGCCTCGTCGTGGCGGACGGCGCCCGCTCACATCTGGGTCGGCTGCTGGGGCGGACCTGGCACCGCCAGACCGCCTACGGCGTGGCCATCCGTGCCTACGCCGACTCCGCGCGCAGCGAGGACCCCTGGATCTCCTCCCACCTCGAGCTGCGGGGCCGGGAGGGGGAGCCGCTGTCGGGCTACGGCTGGGTGTTCCCGCTCGCCGGCGGCGAGGTGAACCTCGGGGTCGGCACGCTGGCGACGGCGCGCCGACCCGCCGACGTCAACCTGCGCACCCTGCTCGACCACTACGCCGAGCTGCGCCGGGATGACTGGGAGCTCGAGGGTCCCGTGCGGGCGGCGGCCTCGGCTCTGTTGCCGATGGGTGGCGCCGTCTCGGGTGTCGCCGGGCGGAACTGGGCGCTGATCGGCGACGCCGCGGGGTGCGTGAATCCGCTGAACGGCGAGGGGATCGACTACGGGCTCGAGACCGGACGGATGGTCGCCGAGCTGCTGGCCGGCGCGAGCGAGGACGACCTGGCACGGGCCTGGCCGGCACGGTTGCGATCCAGCTACGGCGAGGCCTTCTCGATCGCGCGGCGGCTGGCCGGTCTGCTCACCGTGCCGGGACTCATCCCGGCGGCCGGTCCGGTGGGCATGAGGTCGCGGAGCCTGATGACGCTCGCCCTCCGGGTGATGGGCAACCTGGTCACCCCCGAGGACGACGACGCGTTGGCGAGGGTATGGCGGGCGGCCGGACGTGCCTCGGTGCGGCTCGACGACCGGCCGCCCTTCCAGGACTGACATCCGACCGGGGACCGGCGGGCGGAACCGGCGGGGCGGGATCAGCGGGCGGGGAGGTGCTCCACGTGCGCGTCGGGTCCCGGGAACACCAGGCCCTCGTGGCCGTCGGACCACCGCACCAGGAACGGCGGGCCGCCGTCCGGCCCGCGGACCTCGAGCACCTCACCGTCCCGGACCGGCCCGTCCACCGCCAGGGCGTTGACCACGATCCTGTCTCCGATGGCCGCCTTCATCGAGACCACCTCCTCCGGCGCGCTCCATCGCGCGCCCCTCGGCATGGCGTGCCCACCATTCCACTCCTGAATCCGGGCCGATGCCAGGGTCTGTCGGCACCGCGATCCGCGCCGCGGCGGTGGGTCGTCTCTGACACCCTGTCCGGGTGAAGTTCCTGCTGCTCGCCGTCGTGGCGCTCCACCTCGCGATCATCACCGTGGGCGCCCTGTCGAGCCGGATCCGGGCCGGCCGCCTCCGTCGGCGGCCTCGGCGAGCCACCGGGGGAGCTGGGGACCGTCGAGGGCGGCGACCGCCCGGTCGTACTTCTCCAGACCCCAGCTCCAGAAGTCGAAGTCCAGGCCGCTGACCGCGTCCTGGATGGCTGCCCACGCCATCCAGCCGTACTGCGACAGCACCGCCTGCAGCCTGGCCCGGGCCACTCGGTGCGGCGAAGGCTCCCCGTAATACAGCTCGACCAGCTCGACCAGTTGTTCCGGGGCCAGATTGGACTCGCTCCACAGGTTTCCCAGTTCGAAGCTGGGGTCGTTGTTCCCCGCGTACTCGTAATCGATCAGCCAGATCCGGTCGCCGTCGTCGATGACGTTCGCGGCCAACAGGTCGTTGTGGCACGCCACCGCCGGCTCCGCGCGCACCGCCAGGGCGCGCTGGATCCCCTCGACCGCGGGCAGGAACTCCCCGAACCGTGCCGGCAGCCGAAACCCGTTGTGGCGTACCGAGTCCAGGTAGCGATGAACGAGGCCGACCATGGTGAAGTCGACGACGAAGCGGTCTGCGGCATGCAACCGCCGGACCGCCTCCACGACTCGGGGCAGTGACCGGCTGTCGCGCAGATCGGCCGGTTCGTAGGTGCGTCCCGGCACCCACTCGATGAGCATCACCCCGGCGGCCGGGGCGTAGTCCACCACCGCGGGCGCCACCCCGGCGCGGGCCGCGGCCAGCGCACAGGCGTGTTCGGCGTCCCGGTCGATGGCCAGCAGCTCGGTCATCGGGTTGGCCAGCCGCGCCACATAGCTGCGCTCCGCGGAACCGGTCGGGCCGGCCGGCAGCATCAGCCGGTAGTTGTGGTTGGTCAGCCCGCCCGACAGCTCCTCGGCCCGCCAGTCGACCCCGGCAAGGAGCGGCACGGCGTCGAGGCGGGCCACGACGTCCGGGGCGAGTCCGGACCGGCCCCCCGAGGTCGGTGTACTCACCCGTGCTCCCTCCCGCGTGCCCTAGATTGCCAGCCGTGACGACGCCCCTCGAAGCCCACGCCCTGCCGTCCCGAGCACGGATCGTGATCATCGGTGGCGGGGTCGGTGGGGCCAGTCTCGCGTACCACCTCGCCCTGCGCGGCGAGCGGGACGTGGTCCTGGTGGAGCGTCACGAGCTGACCAGCGGCTCGACGTTCCATTCGGCCGGGCTGGTCGGCCAGTTGCGCGGCGACCCGGCGCTCACACGCATGAACCGCTACTCGGTCGAGCTCTACCGATCGCTGCAGGCCAGCCCGCACCCGGTCTCCTGGGTCGAGTCCGGAGGCATCAGGCTCGCCTCGTCCGCCGAGCGGCTGGCCGAGATCCGCCACCAGATCAGCTGGGCCCGGGGCTACGACGTGCCGCTGGTGGAGATCTCGCCCGCCGACGTCGCCGAGTTGTTCCCGCTCGTCGACCTCGGCGGCCACGACGACGTGCCCGCGGTCCTCGGCGCCGCCTACCTGGCCGGCGACGGCTACCTCGACCCCTCGTCGCTGTGCACCACCCTGGCCGCCCAGGCGCGGGGCATGGGCGTGCGCATCCGGCCCCGCGTCCGGGTGCTCGACATCGACTGCGCCCCCGACTCCGGCGGCCACCGGGGGGCCGTGACCGGGGTGCACACCGATCACGGCGACATCGAGTGCGAGATCGTCGTCGACTGCGGCGGCATCTTCGCCGCCGAGATCGCCAGGATGGTCGGCGTCCGGGTGCCCGTGGTGCCGATGTCCCACCAGTACCTGGTCACCGACTCCATGCCCGAGGTCGTCCGGCATCGACGCGATCGCCGCAAACCGCTGCCCACCCTGCGCGATCCCGACCTTCTCGTGTACTGGCGGCAGGAGGGCGACGGCCTGCTCATGGGCGGCTACGAGCGCACCCCCGCCCCTTGGACGGCGACGTCGACCTCGCTGGACGCCGTCCCACCCGACTTCAACGGCAGGCTGCTGCCCGCCGACTGGCCACGGTTCGAGGAGATCTCCGCGAACTCCGCGCAGCGGGTCCCCGCCCTGGCCGACGCCCCGATCCGCACCCTGGTCAACGGGCCCGAGGCGTTCACCCCCGACAACGAGTTCTGCCTCGGGCCGACCGAGGTCCCGGGATTCTTCGTGGCCGCCGGCTTCTGCGCCCACGGCATCGCCGGGGCCGGCGGGATCGGTCGGGTCATGGCCGACTGGATCTGCGACGGCGACCCGGGAATGGACCTGTGGCACATGGACGTGCGGCGGTTCGGTCCCGCCTACGCCTCGCCGTCCTACACGCTGGCCCGCACGGTCGAGACCTACCGCACGTACTACGACATCCGCTACCCCGGCCAGGAGCGCTCGGCCGGCCGACCGCTGAGAACCTCCCCGGTCCATGGCTGGCACGCCGAGCACGGGGCCGTCTTCGGGGAGAAGGCGGGCTGGGAGCGGGTGAACTACTACACGCCCAACGCCGCGGGCCGGGAATCGGAGGACCGGCTGCGCCCGCTGGGCTGGGCCGGGCGGGCGTGGTCCGGCGCGATCGCGGCCGAGCACCGGGCCACGAGGGAACGCGCAGGCCTGTTCGACGTCACCTCGTTCGCCAAGATCCTGCTCACCGGCCCGGACGCGCTGCGGCTGCTGGAGCGATGCTGCGACAACGTCGTCGGCCGCGGGATCGGCGCGGTGGTCCACACCCAGATGCTCAACGCCCGGGCCGGCATCGAGGCCGACGTCACCGTCACCAGGCTGGGCCCCGAGCAGTTCCTGGTGGTGACCGGGGCGGCGTTCGGCGGTCGCGACCTGGCCTGGCTGCGCGATCAGGCCCGTTCGGCGGCCGACCCGGACGGCGGCTCCCGGGTCAGCCTGGTCGACGTCACCGGGCAGTTCGTGGCCTTCGGGCTGTGGGGTCCGAGGGCGCGGGCCGTCCTCGGACGATGCGTGCCGGGTGGGGTGGACGCACTGGCCGCGGAGGTGTTCCCCCGCTCGACCAGCCGCCAGCTCACCGTCGGCGACGTCCCGGTGCGGGCGGCCCGCATCGGTTTCGTCGGCGAGGACGGCTGGGAGCTCTACGCCACCGCCGAGTACGGCACGGCGCTGTGGCGGACGCTGTGGGAGGCCGGCCGGCACGAGGGCCTGCGCGCCTGCGGGTACCGGGCGATCGAGTCCCTGCGGCTGGAACGGGGCAACCGGGTCTGGGGCGCCGAGCTCACCCCCGAGACGACTTCCGAGGAGGCGGGGCTGGGATCCTGCGCCCGGCTCGACCACCCGATGAAGGCCGACGGCTTCATCGGGGACGAGGCCCTGCGCGCCGCCCGCGATTCGGGGCAGGGCAGGGTCCGCGGACGCCGGCTGGCCTGCATCGCGGTCGGTCCGCCCGACGGCGCCCCCCGGGTCGCGCTGGGCGGCGAACCGGTCCGGGCGGCCGGGGCCGAGACCGTTCTGGGCCGGGTGACGTCGGCGGGGTACGGCTACACCGTCGGCCTCTCCCTGGCCTACGCCTACCTACCGGTCGAGCACGCCGAACCCGGGACCGAGATCGAGGTCGACCTGTTCGGGGAGTGGGTCGCCGGCACGGTCACCGAGGCACCGCGCGGGTAGCCGAACGAGCACGTGGCGGCATCCCTCCATGCCGCCACGTGCCTGTCACGAGAGTGTCAGGAAGGACACGTTCCGCGGCCGTCCGGAACCGGATTCGTACAACTCCGAACACCCGGGCGCGTTTGGCCGGCGTGAGAGCTAGGGTCTTCCCGGTTCCGGTTCGACTTGCCCTCCCAGGTCGCGGTCCGGGCGGCATCGTTCTGCCCGGACCCCCTGAGTCTGGAGTGAGGCGAACAATGGCCGATCCGTCAACGACCTCCGGCCATGCCGTCGACCCCTCGGGCATCCAGACACCCGAGGACTGGGTGGACGGGCTGAGGGGGCTGCAGGACAGGGCCGGCCTGTCCGTCCGGGACCTCGTCGCCAGGATGCTGACCGCGCTGCAGGTCTCCGCGACCGACCGCGAGCGATGGCTCGAGGCCCTCGACCGGGTCCGCCGACTCACCGAACGGGACACGGGGCCGACCGAACCGCCGTATCGCGGCCTGGCCGGATTCGCCGTCGGGGACGCCGCCTGGTTCTTCGGTCGGGAGGAGGCGACCCGGCGTCTGGTCGAACTGGCCGGGCGGCTCCCCGACCGGATCGTGATCGTCGTCGGCGCGTCGGGATCGGGCAAGTCCTCCCTCCTCGCCGCAGGTCTGGCGGCCACCCTGGCCGAGCGGGGATGGCGCTACCGCCTGCTCACCCCGACCTCAGATCCGCTGAGCCGGCTCGACGAGGCGCTCGCCGAGCTGACCGGCGCCGAACCCGCCGATCGGGCGTCGAGGCTGCTGGTGGTCGACCAACTCGAGGAGCTGTGGACCCAGGGAGCCGACCCGGACGCCGTCCGCGAGAGCCTGCGCCGGATGCACGAGGCGGCGGCGCGCACCGACATGGTCGTGGTCGTGGGGCTGCGGGCCGACTTCTACAGCCGGGCCCTGGCCGATCCCGACCTGGCCGCCTCCGCACAGGACTGCCAGGTGGTCCTGGGCCCGATGGCCGCCGACGACCTGGTCCGCGCGATCACCCAGCCCGCCCAGCAGGCCCAGCTGCAGGTCGAGGACGGCCTGGTGGAGCTACTGCTGCACGATCTGGCCCCGAGCGGACCCGTCGACGGGCCGGGCACCGGGGCGGCGCATGACCCCGGAGCCCTCCCCCTGCTCGGGTTCGCCCTGCTGCAGACCTGGCGGCTCAGGACCCGGAGCGCGCTGACGATCGACGACTACCGCCGGGCCGGGGGCATCTCCGGTGCCGTGGCCGAGGCCGCCGAGGCCGCCTTCACCGCCGAGGCCGACGCCGACGCCGACGCCGAAGCGGAGGCCATCGCCAGACGGATCTTCCGCCGGTTGGTCTCGGTCGGCGAGGACACCGCCGACACCCGGCGCCGGGCCCGACGCACCGAGCTGGACGGGCTGGGGGAGAACGCCGCCGCCGTCGTCGAGCGGTTCGTCGCCGCGCGGCTGCTGACGGCCGACCGGGACCGGGTGGAGATCACCCACGAGGCGATGCTGGTGGCCTGGCCCCGGCTGCGGTCCTGGCTGGGCGAGGACCGCGCCGGGCTACTGCACCAGCACCGGCTGATCGCCGCCGCCCGGCAGTGGCAGGAGAGCGGGCGCGACCCCGACCTGCTGCTGCGCGGCGGCCAGCTCGAGACCGCCCACGACCTGCTCGCCGATCCCGATCGGGCGGCCGCCCTCACCGAGACCGAGCGCGGCTTCGTCGCCGAGGCCGGACGGGCCGAGCGGGCCCGCACCCTCGAGCGTCGACGGCACACCCGCCGGCTGCAGACGGTGGCAGGCTCCCTGGCCGTGGCCCTGGTGCTCGTGGGCGCCCTCGCGGTCTTCAGCCGGCACCTGCAGAACACCGCCCAGGACGAGCGGGACCTTGCGCTGTCCAGGCAGCTGGCCGAGGCCGCCGAGCGGCTGCGCGACACCGACCCCACGGTCGCCGCCCAGTTCGCACTGCTCGGGTACCGCACCGCCCCGACCGTCGAGGCCCGCTCGGCGCTGCTGGACACCAGCGCGAACCCGTTGAGCCGGCGACTGACCGGGCCGGGTGGGCCGGCGGTCGCCGCGGTCAGCTCCGACGGCCGGTTGCTCGCGGCCGCGGGGGACCAGGGCGGGGTGAGACTCTGGCGCCTCACCGGCTCCCAGCAGGTGCCGGAACCCGCCGGTGACGTCATCACCGCCCAGGACGGCCCGCTGTACGCCGTGGCCGTCGCCCCCGACGCCCATCTGGTCGCGGCCGCCGGCGGCCGCACCGGGGTCGTCCACCTCTGGGACACCACAGACCCGGCCGCCCCGCTGACCCTGCCCGGACTCGACATCGGCGACCTCGCGGTGCTCGCGCTCGCCTTCTCCCCGGACGGCCACACCCTCGTGGCCGCCGGACTCGGCAAGAAGCGGCCCAACCTCATGGCCTGGCACGTGACGGGCACCGCCACCGAGCCGTTCGCGCTGCAGCTGCCCGAGGAAGCGACCCCCGGGCAGGTGCCGGCGACGCTGCAGGCGCTGGCGTTCAGCGCGGACGGCGCCGTGCTGGCCGCCGGCGGCGAGGGCGGGCTGGTCCACCGCTGGTCGTTGACCGGCCCGAACCCGACCCTGCTCACGCCGTCCCTGACGGGCCCCGACGGCCCCACGGGCACCATGACGGCGCTCGCGTTCGCCCCGGACGGCCGCCAGCTGGCCGCTTCCAGCAAGGACCAGAACGTCTACCGATGGCCGCTGAGGGGCCCCGCCGCCACCGATGTCACGGCAGCACCGAGCGACCTCACCCTGGGCGGCGCCGGAGGCTGGGTCAACACCGTCGCCTACAGCCCCGACGGGTCCCAGCTCGTGGCCGGCGGCTCCGATGCGCACCTGCGCTGGTACGAGACCGCCACGGGTGCCCGGTTCGCCGAGGCCCGCGGACCGGGACCGGTCACGGCCGCCGCCTACACGTCGGACGGCGCGGCCCTGTTCACCGCCAACTCCGACGGGAACCTCCGGCAGTGGCCGTTGCCGCTGCCCAGCGTGCCGATGGCCGGCGGGCGCACCTGGTCGGCGGAGTTCTTCGACGACGACCGTCTCCTGGCGGCCAGCTCGAAGAACGTCGCCCGCGCGGTGGAGTCCGGGCCCTCGACGCTGCAGGCGATCGGCCCGGTCACCCACGCCCCGGACAGCCACGCACCCGACGACGGGTTCGCCGGCACGCTCGCCCTCGGCCGGCACGGCGACCTGGTGCTGGCCACCGGCCGCGACGGCGCCAGCTGGCTGTACCGGCGCTCGCCGTCCGGCGGGCTGAGCTACGTCGCCGAACTGCCGCACCTGCAGATGAACCTGATCCAGGCCGGGGCCCTGACGGGCCCGAACGACGAGGTGGCGCTGACCGCGGACGACGATTCCACACTCGAGGTCAGCGACGTCTCGAACCCCGCGGACCCGAGGGCCGTGGGCAGGCCGATGACCACCGACGGGATCGTCTACGGGATGGCGGCCGCCCACCACACCCCGCTGCTGGCCACCGGCACCGGCGCCATGGGAGCGGTCCAGCTGTGGGACATCACCGACCCCCGCCACCCGACGGTGATCTCCCGAGCGCCGGTCGAGGGCGGCCCCTCGCTCCAGGTGTTCGGCCTGTCCTTCTCCCCGGACGACACGACCCTGGCGGTCGGCTCGGCCGACACCCTGCTGCGCTTCCTCGACGTCTCGGACCCCCACAACCCCCGCTGGGTCGGCCCGCCGGTGGCCGGGGCCGGCGGCTATCTGTTCGCCGTGCGGTACTCCGACGACGGGCGGCGCCTGGCCACCGTGAGCGGCGACGGAGTCGTCCGGATCTACGACCTGGACGGCGCCGCGCACCCGACGATCGACGCGAACCTGTCGGCGATGTCCGACGGCGGCGTCTACGCGGTCGCCTTCGACCCGGCGGGGGTCCGGGTGGTCGCCGGCGGCAGCGCCGAGCGGCTGGACACCTGGAGCATCGACCCGGAGGAGGCGGCCGCGCGGGTCTGCACCTGGTTGGGCGACCCGATCACCGAGCAGGAATGGAACCGTTACGTGCCGAGCGTCCCCCGCAGCTCGCCCTGCGCAAAGGACGACTGATCCCTCCCCGCCGCGCCCTTCCCCGTTCCACCACCGCCTCCTAGATTCGGTGACATGGCTGCCATCGACTTCGAGCGGGGGTTGGAGCGCAACGCCGCCAACCACGCGCCCCTGACTCCCCTGCTGTTCCTGGACTGGAGCGCGGACGTCTACCCGGACCGGCTCGCGGTCGTCCACGGCGCCCGCCGGTACACCTGGTCGCAGACCCGCGAGCGGTGCCGGCGCCTGGCCTCGGGCCTGGTCGCCCGCGGTGTCGGTCGTGGCGACGCGGTCGCCGTCCTGCTACCGAACATCCCCGAGATGCTCGAGGCGCACTTCGGCGTCCCGATGACCGGTGCCGTGCTCACCACGATCAACACCCGGCTGGACGCGGCCACGATCCGCCACATGCTCGGCCACAGTGAGGCGAGGGTGCTGCTGGTCGACCGGGCCCTGTCCGGCGTGGCCGCGCAGGCCCTCGAGCACCTGTCGGATCCGCCGATCGTGGTCGACGTCGACGACTCCGAGTACGACGGCCCGGGCGAGCGGATCGGCGCCGTCGACTACGAGGATCTGCTGGCCGCGGCGTCGCCGTCGTTCACCCGCACCGAACCGGTCGAGGAGTGGCAGGCGATCTCGCTCAACTACACCTCCGGCACCACGGGTCTGCCCAAGGGCGTGGTCTATCACCATCGCGGCGCCTACCTGAACGCCGTCGGAAACATCCTCACGTGGGGCATGGCCCGGCATTCGGTGTACCTGTGGACGCTGCCCATGTTCCACTGCAACGGCTGGTGCTTCCCCTGGACGATGGCTGCCAACTCGGGCACCAACGTGTGCCTGCGCGCGGTGGAGGCGCGGGCCGTCTTCGACGCGATCCGCGAGCATCGGGTGACCCACTACTGCGGCGCCCCCGTGGTGCACAACCTGCTGCTCGACGCCCCGGCGGAACTGCGCGAGGGGATCGACCACCCGGTGCACGCCATGGTGGCCGCGGCGCCGCCGCCCGCGTCGATGATCGAGGGCATGGAGCGGCTGGGCTTCGAGCTGACCCACGTCTACGGACTCACCGAGGTCTACGGCCCCGCCACGGTGTGCGCCGGGCAGCAGGAGTGGTCCGGCCTCGACGTCCACGAGCGCGCGCAGCGCAACGGCCGCCAGGGGGTGCGCTATCTGCTGCAGGACGCCATGGCCGTGCTCGACACCGACACCGGCGAGCCGCTGCCCGCCGACGGCACGTCGATCGGCGAGATCGCCTACCGCGGCAACATCACCATGAAGGGGTACCTCAAGGAGCCCGAGGCCACCGCGCAGGCGTTCGCCGGCGGCTGGTTCCACTCCGGCGATCTGGCCGTCACCGAACCCGACGGTTATGTGAGGATCCGCGACCGGGCCAAGGACGTGATCATCTCCGGCGGTGAGAACATCTCCTCGGTGGAGATCGAGGACGCCCTCTACCGCCACCCGGCGGTGGCCTTCGCCGGGGTGGTGGCCCATCCGGATCCCAGGTGGGGCGAGACCCCCTACGCCTACCTCGAGCTCAAGCCCGGCCACGAGGGTGTGACCGAGGCCGAGATCGTCGCCCATTGCCGCGAGCTGCTGCCGGGGTTCAAGACGCCGCACAAGGTGGTCTTCGGAGAACTGCCGAAGACGTCCACGGGCAAGATCCAGAAACACGTGCTGCGCGAGCGGGCCCGATCCCGGGATGCCTTCGACGCATGACCCCACCCCCTCCCCCTCCCCGCTCCCCGTCCGGGCACAACGTCACGCCGTGCCCGTCTAGCGGGCA
>CAYYCE010000009.1:15634-17372 GCA_964469635.1 uncultured Kineosporiaceae bacterium | reverse complement strand
TCACGTCGAACGCCTCGGTGTATCGGCCCGCCGCCGTCAGCGTCAGGTATTCCGGGATCCGTTGCTCGATGGGGCATCCACCGTGTTCGCACGGCGCCTTGTAGCAGTCGATGAGCGGCAGCGGCGACGACGTCTTGCGCGAGCGCACCTTCTCACGACGGCGCTTGTGGTAGCGCCCGTCGACGAGGACCTTCTCGAGCGTCGCGTCGAGCAGTTCGACGTCGATTCCCCGGTAATCGGTCATGGCCTCGACCGCTACATCGGACAGCTGCCGGAACCGCATCACCCCACCGGGTTTGAGGATGCTGGTGGCCACGGTCACCGGCTGGATCCCGGTGGCCAGCAGGTCGGCGACGTTGAACGCGTCGACGCCGCCCGAGAACGACAGCGGCAGGGTCCCGTCGAAGGCGTGGGCCAGCTCGGCCGCCAACGAGAGCGTCACCGGGAACAGCGATCGGCCCCACATGTACATCTCGTCCGCGGGCAACTCGCCCGCCACGACGTCCACCGGGAAGGTGTTGGTGAGTTTGGCCCCGAACCGTCTGCCCGAGCCCCGGGCCAGCTCCCCGAGTCGGGTGAACATCGGCACGGCGTCGGCCAACTGCAGATCCTCGCGGAAGTGGTGGTCGTCGAAGGTCACGTACTCGTAGCCGAACCGGTCCAGGACCTCCCGCGCGGCGTCGTACCCGAGCATCGTCGGGTTGCACTTGACGAAGGTGTCGAGTCCCTTCTCACGCATCAGATGCACGGCGATGCGCTCGATCTCGGCCGCGGGGCAGCCGTGCAGGGTCGAGAGGGTGACCGAGGAGCTGATCCTGGGGCTCAGCTCCTCGAGGTCGGCGGATCCGAAATGCCGCAGGTCACCGAGGTGGGCGGCCAGCCAGTCCCGGCACTCGGCGAGGACCGCCGTTCCGGAGGCATCGATCATGCCGTCGATGAAGCCGTCGATCTTCGCGTCGCGGATCCCGGCGAGGTCGTACCCGACGCTGATGTTGAAGCCGACGTCGTCGATCGTCCCCAGCCCGAACTCCTTGGCGAACACCGCGATCGCGACGTAGGACTTGACGTACTCGTCGAAGGCCTGCTGGACCGTGAGCTCGGTGGACCACTCGCAGTTGTAGCCCTCGTCCTCCGCGTTGATGCAGGGTTTGGCCACGGCGTGCCGGATGTCCTCGCCATCCAGGACCTGCACCGTCTTGAGCTCGATGAACCGGGAGCCGGCCAGAAACGCCACGAGAACGTTGTTGGCGAGTTGGGTCTGCGGTCCCGCGGCGGGCCCGACCGGGCAGGCGAGGGTGTGGCCGAGGGCGTCGCGGATCCGGCGCCGGGTCGGCGGCCGCCAGAACTGTGCGGCCCCCACCCCGAAGACGGAGCCGTCGCGGCGGTGTTCCTCGAGTGCCCACGACATCAACTGCGCGAACGGCAGCGGCCGCATCAGATCGCCCATGTGCCCTCCTCGCCGCGTCGCCGGTGGCCCGCCCCGTGCGGCGAGATTCGGCCTTGCGCCGGGACCGGTTTGTGGAAGGTCACCCGCCCCGTGAGGCTAGTGTCCGGGTGATTCGGCGGCAAGGCGCCGAACCGCCCCTCCCGCCGGGCGGTGGATCGGTCCGCGACCACGGCGAGACGCCCCCCGAGGGCGGCCTGGGCCCCACCCCCCCCCCCCCCCCCCCCCGGCCCGGGGGGCGCGCCCGGCCGACCCCCATCACCAACCCGGCCGCCGCCACGGCCCACCGCACAG
>CAYYCE010000009.1:9201-15624 GCA_964469635.1 uncultured Kineosporiaceae bacterium | reverse complement strand
CCCCCCCCTCGACGGGCCCTGGACCGGCGACGGCAGGACCCGATGCCCGAACCGGGCGACGGCACGGGCCGACGGAACTGGCCGACGGAACTGGCCACCGCGGCGGCCGGCGAGGCATCCTGGAGCGTGCCCGCTCCGCTGCTGCTCGCCATCGACGGCAACAGCCTGCTGCACCGGGCCCACCACGCGTGGTCCGACACCATGGAGCGGGACGAGGGCGGGCGGCCGATCTGGGGGTTGATCGGCCTCGTGGTGGCCATCGCCGCGGCCGCGGCCCGATGCGGACCCGACGCCCTGGTGGTGGGTTTCGACTGCCCCCGGCGCTCGATCCGCCGCGAGTCGTTCCCGCCCTACAAGGCCCATCGGCCCGAGAAGTCCCCGGAGCTGCGGTTCCAGTTGGACGCCGCGCCCCGGCTGCTGGCCGAGGCGGGACTGGCCGTCGTCCAGGCCGACGGGTATGAGGCGGACGACGTCCTCGCCTCGTCGGCGGCCTGGGCCCGGCGCGAGGGGTGGCGCAGCGTGCTGGCGACCAGCGACCGGGACGCCTTCGCGCTGATCGACCCGACCACCTCCGTGCTGCGGGTGGTCAACGGCGGGATCGACGACTCACCCGTGCTCACCCCGGCGGACCTGGTCGCGTCGTACGGCGTCGAGCCGTCCGGCTACCGGGACCTGGCCGCGCTGCGCGGCGACCCGTCCGACAACCTGCCGGGCCTGCCCGGGGTGGGGACCAAGACCGCGGCCCGGCTGCTGGCCGCCTTCGGGACCCTCGACGAGGCCTACCGCGCCCTGGACGACGGCCGCGGTGACGAGGTGGCCGCACTGCTCGGGGACCAGGTCGCCGCCGCGCTGGCCTCCGGGCCGGGCCGCGAAGCGGTGGAGCGCAACCGGCGCCTGATGGCGCTGCACGAGGACCTGCCCGTCCCGGCGCCGACGCGGTCCGGGCTGCCGCTGGACGGGGGCCGGCTCAGGGGCACACTGGCACGGCACTCCATCCGGCTCGGCCCCTCGTTGTGGGCCCTGGTCGGCGGCGAACCTCCCGCCTGGACCCCCAACGGTTTCGACCGCGCGCCCTCGTACCTGCCGCGACCCGAACCTCCGCCGTGGGCGCTCAGCGAGTGGTACGGGGCCGGGGCACCGGTACCGGAGGGGACGTCACCGGGAGTGGCGACGTCGCGCCCCCGCCGTCCCGGTCGCCCCCGGCCCGTCCTGGCCGGGCAGTTGTCCCTGTTCTGACCTAGGCTCGGACCGCTGGCCGAACCGCTGGCCGAACCGCTGCCGGACGACGGAACGGAGCACCATGCATGCACTGGCCGACGTGCCGCTCGAGGACCTGACCGCCCTGGCCCGAGACCGGCGCGACGCCGTCCACGGCACTCGTACCACATACTCACCCAAGGTGTTCGTGCCCCTCACCCGGCTCTGCCGCGATCGCTGCGGCTACTGCACCTTCGCGACCGCACCGGCCCACCTCGAGCGGCCGTACCTGACCGACGAACAGGTGCTCGCCATCGCCCGCGCCGGGGCCGATGCCGGGTGCCACGAGGCGCTGTTCACCCTCGGCGAGCAGCCCGAGGAGCGCTACCCCGAGGCCCGGGACTGGTTGCGCGGACACGGCTACGACTCGACGGTGGAGTATCTCGCGGCCATGTGCCGGCTGGTGCTGGAGGAGACCGGCCTGCTGCCGCATGTCAACGCGGGTGCCCTCCCCGAGAAGGAGCTCGGGCTGCTGCGCCCGGTCGCGGCGTCCCAGGGAATGATGATCGAGTCGCTGCGGACCGGCCTCGACGCCCACCGCGGGGCCCCGGACAAGGATCCGATCCGCCGGCTGGCCACGCTCGAGGCCGCGGGGCTGCTGTCGATCCCGTTCACCACCGGGATCCTGGTCGGCATCGGCGAGCGCGTCGCCGACCGGATCACCGCGCTCGAGGCGATCGCCGCATCGCATCGGCGCCACGGCCATGTCCAGGAGGTGATCGTCCAGAACTTCCTGCCCAAGCCCGACACCCGGATGCGCGGCGTCGAGCCCTGCCCGCACGACGACTTCGTCCAGGCGATCGCGCTGGCCCGGCTGATCCTGCCCGAGGACGTGCACCTGCAGGCGCCGCCCAACCTCACCGATCCGGACCTGCTGACGGACCTGCTCGACGCGGGCATCGACGACTGGGGCGGCGTCTCGCCGGTCACCGCCGACCACGTCAACCCCGAGCGGCCGTGGCCCGCCGTCGACACCCTGCGGACCGCGACCGAGACCGGCGGGCGCACCCTGACGCCGCGGCTGACGGTCTACCCTGAGTTCGCGCTGCACCCCGCGCGCTGGTTGGCCGAGGAACTGGCCTTCCCGGTGCTGGACCGCTCCGACGCCGAGGGGCTGGCGCGCGACGACCCGGGCTCGATCTGGCCGGAGCGCTACCGTCCGGCCAAGGACGTGGGGACCGGCGCCGAGGTGGTCGCGGTGGGCCGCCGCTCGACGGCCTGGTACTCCGGCGCCGACACCACCCCGTCGATGCTGATCCCCGAGCGAGCCCGGGACGAGCCGGAACCGGCCCCGGCGAGCGGTCCGGTGGCGGAGGTGCTGGCCGGCGTCGGGCTCGGCCAGGATCTCGGCGAGCGGGAGATCGTCACCCTGTTCTCGGCCCGCGGGCCCGAGGTGCGGGCCGTCGCCGTGCTCGCGGACCGGTTGCGCGCCGACGCCGTCGGCGACGAGGCGACGTATGTCGTGAACCGGAACATCAACTACACCAACGTGTGTACGTACCGGTGCGCGTTCTGCGGGTTCTCCAAGGGCCCGTTGTCGCTGAACCTGCGCGGGCGGCCCTATCTGCTCTCGGCCGAGGACGTCGCCGGGCGGGCGGTGGAGGCGGCCGAGAGGGGTGCCACCGAGGTGTGCCTGCAGGGCGGGATCCACCCCGGCTTCGACGGCGAGACCTATGTCGAGATCACCCGGGCGGTGCGGGCGGCGGCGCCGGGGGTGCACATCCACGGCTTCACCGCGCTCGAGGTGACCGAGGGGGCCCGCCGGCTCGGCGAGCCGCTGGCCGACTACCTGCGCCGGCTCCAGGAGGCCGGACTGAGCTCGCTGCCCGGCACGGCGGCGGAGATCCTGGACGACGAGGTGCGCGCCGTCCTGTGCCCGGACAAGATCACCACCGACGAGTGGCTGGAGGCCCACCGGACGGCGCACCGGGTCGGGCTGCGCTCGAACGTCACCATCATGTTCGGCTCCGTCGAGCAGCCGGTGCACTGGGCGCGGCACCTGCTGCGCACCCGCGACCTGCAGCGCGAGACGGGGGGCTTCACCGAGTTCGTGCCGCTGCCGTTCGTCCACATGGCCGCGCCGATCTACCTCAAGCGGCGGTCTCGGCGCGGGCCCACCTGGCGCGAGGTGGTGCTGATGCACGCCGTCGGTCGCATCGTCTACGCGGGGCTGATCGACAACGTGCAGGCGTCCTGGGTGAAGCTGGGCGCCGCCGGCGCCGGTCAGTTGCTGCGCGCCGGCGTCAATGACCTCGGGGGCACGCTGATGGACGAGAACATCAGCCGCGCCGCCGGCGCCTCGCACGGTCAGGGGCTCGACGTGGAGGACTTCGCCGGGATCGCCGCCTCGGCCGGGCGAGGGCTACGACGGCGAACCACCGTCTACACCGAGCCGCCCGAGCTGGCACAGGTCTCCTGACCGCCCTGGCCCCTGCCCTCCATGATCGCCGATTCCGGGCGGTTTCACCCCCCGGAACGGGTCGACAGGGCGCAGAACCGGCGATCATGGAGGGCGATCACGGAGGGCGATCACGGAGGGGGTCGGTCGGCTGAGTACCGGCTACTCCGGTGAGACCAGCCGGACCGTCGGCAGTCGCCGTGCCGCGACCACGATGCCCGCCACGACGAGCACCGACAATGCCACCGCCGCGGTCACCGGGCCCACGGCGGCGGCCACCCCGAGCCGGTCGGCCTCCTCGGCTCCCATCAGACGTTCGCCGAGGGCCAGCGACCACTGCCGCACCGACAGCGCCCGCGCCCCGGGGACCAGGTTGGCGATCGTGGTCTCCCAGACGATCGCGTAGAGCAGCCCGATGACGACGGCGTGACGGGTCAGCACGGACAGCAGCAGGAACAGCACGCAGTACGCCAGGACGGCGAGCGTGGAGATCAGGGCGATCGGCGGCACCACGCTGCCGGGATGCTCGGCGAGCAGCGCGGCCGACAGCACGACGGCGACCGGGCCGAGCACCACCGCCGTGAGGGCCGCGACGACCAGTTTCGAGACCATGACGGTGAGGGAGCCGATCGGTTTGGTGAGCAGGTACACGATCGAGCCGTCGTCGATCTCCGGTCCGATCGACCCGGTGCCGGTGAGCAGCGCAATCAACGGCACCAGGGTGGCGACGCCGAAGCCCGAGGCGACGCCCCAGGCCAGCGGGTCACCGGTGCCCACGAGCGCGCGGACCCCGACCGCCAGGGCCACCGGCACCACGGCCAGGGCGATCAGCAACCAGAACCGCCGCCGTCCCATCAGGGTCCGCGCGGTGAGCCGCATGATGGTGACGTTCACGCCCGCCCCCCCGAGGAGTCGACGAGGTAGGAGAAGACGCTCTCCAGCGACTCGTCCGCGGGACTCACCTCGTACAGCCGTACGCCGAGCCGGCCCGCCAGCCAGGGCAGCGCCCTGGCGAACCGGGCGACGTCCACGGCCTGCACGTGCAGCGACGGTTGCTCGCCGACGCCGACGTGCAGTTCGACGGCAGAGGTGGACACGTCGCCGACCAGCGCCGAGGCGAGGCGCCGGTCGTCGGAGGAGCGGATCGTGTACCGGTGCGGCCTCTCGGTCATCAGCCGCCGGATCTCGCGGAAATCACCGGACGCCGCATGCCGGCCGGCGACCATCACCTGAATGCCGCCGGCGAGTTGTTCGACCTCCTCGAGGATGTGGGAGGAGAACAGCACCGTGCGCCCCGCCTCGCCCATCCGGTGCAGCAGGTCCATCAGGTGCAGCCGCTGCCGCGGGTCCATGCCGTTGAAGGGCTCGTCCAGCAGCAGCACCGCGGGATCGTGCACCAGAGCGGTGGCCACCTTGATGCGCTGCTTCATGCCCTTGGAGTAGGTGGCGATCTCGCGGTCCTGCGCCGCGGTCATGTCGACGGTCTCGATGGCCTGCCGGGCGGCCCGCTCGGCGTCGGGGAGCCCGTGGAGCCTGGCGTTGGCGAGCACCAGGTCCCAGCCGGTGACCACCTCGTACATCCCCTCGCGCTCGGGCACCAGACCGATCCGGGAGTAGATCGTCTGATTGCGCCACGTCGGCTCGCCGTCGATGGTGACGCTGCCCGCCGACGGCGGCAGGAACCCGGCCATCATCGCGATCAGGGTGGACTTGCCCGCGCCGTTGGGGCCGAGCAGACCGGTGATCCCGGGCCCGATCTGCATCGTGACGCCGTTGACCGCCACCACGTTCCCGTACCAGCGGGAGACCCTCTCGACGGCGATGGTGCTCACGTGACGGAGACCTTCCGGTAGCGGGCCAGCAGGAATCCGGCCGACCCCCCGACGACGAGCGCGACGGCCGCGATCCACACCAGGCCCGCGGAGCCCTCGGGCGCCAGACCGCTGGCCGAGGGGATGTCGAAGGCCCAGCCGGTCAACCCGTCGACCACCGTCAGCGGCGAGCCCAGCTGGGTCCACCAGGCGATGTCGTCGCGGCCCTGTTCCTGGATCAGGCTCTGTACCGCCCCCTGCAGCGCCCACAGGATGATCAACACCGCCACCACCGCCGCCACGCCCATCCCCCGCCGCGGGGTCACCGAGGCGATGGCCAGGCCGATGCCGGCGACCATGGCGGCCAACAGCACGACGCCCACGACGCCCTGGCCGAAGCTCTGCAGCACCTCGCGGGCCGGCACTTCCGACAGCAGGCCACCACCGAGCAGGATCAGCAGCGGCACCAGCAGCACGACGACGACGGCGCAGGTCAGCGCGGCGTACTTCGCGCCCACGTAGTCGGAACGCCGTAGCGGCCGCGAGAAGTACAGCGTCGTGACCCGGAACCGCAGATCGCGGCTGACACTCGCCGGTGCCTGCCCGCCGACGTAGAGAATGAGAAGCGGGTAGATGAAGGCGGCGTAGGTCGGCATCGGGAAGGGCAGTTCCGATGCGGTGGTCACGTTGAGCGCGATCGCCACCACGAGGGCCGGCACCGACATCACGGCGAGCAGCAGGAACGGGGCGATCTTGCTGCGGGCCGAGCGGCCCAGCCCGAAGGCCCCGCGCAGACTGTCCAGGAACAGCGCCCGGACGACGGGCCAGCGCCCCAGTCGCACCCCGTCGTAGTGGCGGTAGCCGATGTCATGGATGACACCGCCCGACATCACCCACCCCCTCCGCCGCCGTGCCGGCCGGCGGTCGCCGGCGGTGACTCGAACAGTTCGACCATGC
>CAYYCE010000009.1:0-9191 GCA_964469635.1 uncultured Kineosporiaceae bacterium | reverse complement strand
GCTGCAGGGCCGCGGCGCGCAGGTCGGAATCGCGGTGGCGGCGGTATTGCTCGGGTGCATGCGACCATGCGGTGGCGCCGTCGCTCCATCCGCAGCAGGCCCAATCCGAGGCGCACCACGGCGTCCCGGACGGCGTCGAGGGTGTCGTCCCCGGCCAGGTCCACCTCGACCAGCCGGCCGCCGGGCCTGGCGGCCACCCCCTCGGCGAGCAGGGCCCGTGCCAGCGCGTCGGGCCGCTCGTCGACCTCGACGACAAGCACGCCGCTGGCCGCGGTGATGTCGGCGGTGGCGGAGGAGCGCAGCAGCCGACCGGCGTCGACGACCACGACGTGGTCGCAGATCCGTTCCAGTTCGCCGAGCAGGTGCGAGGTCACCAGCACGGAGATGCCGAACTCGGCGCCGATCCGCCGGATCAGGCCCAGCATCTCCTCGCGACCGGTGGGGTCCAGACCGTTCGTCGGCTCATCGAGCAGCACCAGTTCGGGATCGTGGGTCAGGGCCTGGGCGAGCTTGACCCGCTGCTTCATGCCGGTGGAGTAGCCGCCGATGGAGCGGTACCGCTCCTCGTACAGCCCGACGTGCCGCAGCACGTCGGCAGTACGTTCCCGGGCCGCCGTCAGCGGTAGCCCCGACAGCCGGGCCATGTGGACGACGAACTCGGTGGCGCTGGTGTCGGCCGGCAGGCAATCGTGCTCGGGCATGTAGCCGACGCGCTCGCGGATCGCGGCGCTGTCGGTGGCCGCGTCGAGGTCCAGCACCCGGGCGCCGCCCTCGGTCGCCGGCAGCAGACCCAACAGAACCTTGATCAGCGTCGACTTCCCGGCGCCGTTGGCGCCCACCAGACCCACGATCCCCGGCTCGACGCTGACCGTGAGCCGGTCCAGGGCGGTCACGTGGCCGAAGCGCATGGTCAGCGCCTCGGTAGAGATCAGTGGCACCCGTTCACCCTAGGCCCCAGGGACCCCGGCAGCAGACAGGTCGGCGGCCTCGCGTCAGTGGCCCCGCAGGGACGTCAGCGCGATGCGAACCGGCAGGCTGTACTGAGCGGCGAAAGAGCCCGGGGTGTGCCCGATCCGCTGGATGTGGTCGGCGTACTTGGCGAGGTAGTCGGGCATCCGGTCGGCCGACGCCCCCGTCGAATCCAGCCTGGCCGTCCCGGTCAGGACGACGATGTCCCCGCCCCTCCCGTCGCCGGCGAAGTTGAGCGAGACCCGGGGCCGGGCCGCCAGGTTCCGCGAGCGCGAGGAGTCCGGCAGGCTGTGGACCGTCACGCCTTCGGCGCCGTCCCAGAGGAACCACACCGGGGACGGTTGCGGGGTGCCCGACGCCGAGACCGTGGTCAGCCACACCACCGGATCGTGCTCGAGGTGCCGGCCGACCCGCCGACCGAATTCAGTGGAGACATCGAGGGAGAAGACCATCGGTCGATGATAGGTTCCCGCCGCACCCCGACGCTCACGCGCCGGGCGTGGCTGGGGCCTCCGGTCGAGTACACGGTCCAACGGCAGGGGGCCAACCCTGACGGCTACCGCGGGTCGACGGCGGCCCGTGCCCGCCCCTCGCGGAAGAACTCCAGGACGCCGGCGGCGCCGTCCAGTTCGGCGACCGGCCGGGCGGCCCCGAACGGCGCGGTCCAGAACGCACCGGTGCGCGGCTGCCAGGGCCCCACGTAGGCGTAGGGGCGCGGCAGGTGGGCATCACCCGGGGAGAGGCCGTAGTTCACCTCGTCGAGGGTGACCCCGAGGTCGAAGTGCTCCGGCCACAGCACGGGCGCTGAGGCCTCGTCGCCGCCGGTCAGCTCCGTCAGGGCCCGCTGCCCCGCCCACCACGCGGCGACCAGCTCGGCGACCGCGGCGGCGTCCACCACGGCCTCATCGTCCGGCCCGCAGCCCGATTCGGGCGGGTACGGCGCCCCGCTCAGACCGAACCCGACGCCGACCCGCTCGGCGAGCTCGCCCAGCGACCCCGCGATCGGGACCGCCGGACCATCGGGCAGTGCCACCAGTTCGACGCCCCGAACACCGACGACGGCGGGGACGGCGTCCAGGGTCCCGGTGCAGAAGCCGTTCTCCCACAGACCCAACCGGATCGTCCCGGCGACTCGCCACTGGTGCGCCGCCAGGATGTGCTCGGCGATCCCGTGCAGCGTGCGGCGGGTGGTGGCCAGGGTCTGGTCGTCGATCACGTCGGCACGCTACCGGCGGACGGCCCACAGGGCCACAGACGACGTACGCCACATCCCCGGCTCTGGCGCCGGTCCGGCGATACGACAGTATTCCTTGCAGGAGCAGGTCCATCCGCAGCACCTGCACGGAGAGGGAGTCGCCATGTCGCGTGTCGCCGTCGTCGGAGCCGGTCTGATGGGATCGGGGATCGCGCAGGTGGCTGCCGTGTCCGGGCACGACGTCGTGCTCAGGGACGTCACCGAGCAGGCCGTCTCCCGAGGGGTGGCGGCGATCGAGAAGTCGCTGTCCCGGTTCGTCTCGAAGGAGACCATGACGGCCTCCGACGCCGACGCGGCGCTCGCGCGGATCGCCGGCACGACCGATCTCGCCGCGGCCGCCGACGTGGACTTCGTGATCGAGGCCGTCTTCGAGAGCGTGGAGGTGAAGACGGCGCTGTTCGCCGAACTCGACCAGGTGGCCAAGGACGGCGCGATCCTCGCCACGAACACCTCCGCCATCCCGGTCACCCGGATCGCGGCCGCCACCGGCCGTCCGGAGTCGGTCGTGGGGACCCACTTCTTCTCGCCGGTGCCGATGATGAAGCTGTGCGAGGTGGTCCGGGGGTACCGGACGTCGCCGGAGACGATGGACCGCACCGCGGAGTTCATCCGGGGACTGGGCAAGAACGCGGTCATCGTGGCCCGGGACGTCGCCGGGTTCGTGGCCAACCGCATGTTCCTCGCCTTCGTCGTCGAGGCGGTCAGCCTGCTCGAGACCGGTGTCGCCTCCGCCGAGGACATCGACACCGCCGCCCGGGGCGGGTTCGGTCACACCATGGGCCCGTTGCAGACCGCCGACCTGGCAGGGCTAGACGTCACGCTGGCGGCGATCCGGAACATCTACGACGACTCCCGGGACCCGAAGTTCGCCCCGCCCGGGTTGCTGCAGCGGATGGTGGACGCCGGGGACCTGGGTCGCAAGAGCGGCCGGGGCTTCTACGAGTACTGATCAGTACTGATCGGTACCGACGGCGCCACCGCCCTCGCATGTGACGATGGGGCCCGTGCAACGGCTTGGTGAGATCGATCAGACGCTCGGCGTGTCCGTCACCCGGGCCGCCGGCCGGCTGCGTGCCCGGTTCACCGCCGAGGTCACCGCGACGGCCCTGCTGCTGGTGTGCGTGGTGGCGGCGCTGATCTGGGCCAACTCGCCCTGGTACGAGACCTACGACCACTTCTGGCACACCCCGGTGGGCCTGTCGTGGGGCGGACACGCCCTCGAGCTCAGCCTGCAGCACTGGGTCAACGACGGCCTGATGACGGTGTTCTTCTTCGTGGTCGGGCTCGAGGTGCGCCGCGACGTCGCCCTGGGCGAGCTGACCGACCGCTCTCGCCTCGTCGTCCCCGTGCTCGCCGCCCTCGGCGGGGTGCTGGCACCCGCGCTGATCTACCTGTCGATGAACGCCGGCGGCGGAGAGCCGCGGGGCTGGGGCGCGGTGGTCGCCACCGACACCGCCTTCCTGCTCGGCGTCCTCGCCCTGGTGGGTCCGGCCACGTCCGCGGGGCTGCGCACGTTCCTGCTGGCGCTGTCGGTGGTCGACGACGTGGTCGCCCTGAGCATCGTGGCGGTGGTCTACTCCGAGCGCGTCGTGGTCCCGGCGCTGCTGGTGGCGGCCGCGGCGATCGCCACCATCGTGCTGCTGACCCGGCTGCGGATCTGGCGCGGCGGCGCCTACCTCGCCGTCGGATTGGTGATGTGGGGCGGCATGGTCGCCTCGGGGGTGCACCCGTCGGTGGGCGGCATCCTGCTCGGGTTGCTGGTCGCCGCGTACTCCCCGCGGCCACAGGACGTCACCCGCGCCGCGGCCCTGGCCCGCGCCTTCGGCCAGTCGCCGTTGCCGGGACTCGGCCGGCGGACGCAGCTGTCGGTGCAGCGCGCCGTCTCCACCAACGAACGGCTTCAGGAGCTGCTGCGTCCCTGGACGTCGCTGGTGATCGTCCCGGTCTTCGCGCTGGCCAACTCCGGGGTGAGGGTGGACGGCGCGCTGCTGGCCGACGCCGCGACCTCACGGGTCACCTGGGGGGTGATCGCCGCGCTGGTGCTCGGCAAGACCATCGGCATCGGGTTGACCACGACCGTGGGGACGGCGCTGCGGCCGCAGAGCCTGCCGCCCGGGGTCTCGCGGCTGCAGCTGTGGGGCGGCGCGGCGCTGTCGGGGATCGGGTTCACGGTCTCGCTGTTCGTGATCGAGCTGGCCTTCGACTCGGCGGCGGTGCGCGACGAGGCCAAGATCGCCGTCCTGGTCGCGGCGCTCGTCTCGATCCTGTTGGGGTGGACGCTGTTCCGCGTCAGCGTCTGGCGCACACCCGAGCTCGACGGCTCCCGGCCCACCGTGCTCGCCGACCCGGTCGACCCCTCCCGCGACCACATCCGCGGGCCGGCGGACGCCCTCCTGACGCTCGTGGAGTACGGCGACTACGAGTGCCCGTTCTGCAGCCGGGTGACCGGAACCGTCGAGGAGCTGCGGGAGCGGTTCGGGGACAGGCTGCGCTACGTCTACCGCCACCTGCCGTTGCACGACGTCCACCCGAACGCGCAACTGGCCGCCGAGGCGGCCTTGCGGGTCGCCCGGGCGGTGGTCTTCTGGGAGATGCACGATCGCCTGTTCGCCCACCAGGACCGGCTGACCCCCGGCGACCTGGTGCGACATGCCGCGGCCCTGGGGCTGGACGTGCCGCGGTTCGCCCGCGAGCTGGGCTCCGGCGTCTACGCCTCCCGCGTCGCCCAGGATGCCGGCAGCGCCCACGCCGGCGGCGCGGACGGCACGCCGACCTTCTTCGTCGGAGATCATCGCGTGGCGGGGCAGTACGACGCCCAGACCCTCACCGCACTGCTGCACCGGGCCAAGGCGGCCGCGGGACAGCGACGGCCGCCCGCCCCCGCGCACACCGACGTGGCCGACGCGCTGTTCGAGGCGACCCGGCTGACCCCGGGCACCCGCAGCGAGTCGTGGCAACCGTACGACCCGACCGACCGCGAGCAGCCGGTCGCGGAGTCGCCCGACCTGCTCGGCGCCTTCCCCCGGCTGACCCCCGACCAGTTGCGCGCGGTCGACCGGTTCGGTACCCGGCGCAGCGCCGGCCGCCACGAGGTGCTGGTGCGGGCCGGGGACCGGGACCAGGACCTGTTCGTGGTCCGGTCGGGTCTGGCCGTGGTGGTGGCCGGCCAGGCGGGCGACAAGCACCTGGTGGCCGCGCACGGACCCGGCCGCTTCCTCGGCGAGCTCGGGCTGCTCAACGGCGAACCGGCGGTCTTCACCCTGGTGATGAACGATCCGGGCGAGCTGACCGTCGTCCCGCGGGCGCGGATCGCCGCCCTGACGACCGCCCGTCCCGACCTGGGCGTGTTGATCTCACGCTCGATGCTGCTGCGCAGGGGTCTGTTGCTCGAGGCGGGACGCCAGGACTGACCACGGCGCCTCACCCCACGTCGGCGGGCGGCTCGTGGGTCGGCAGCAGCACCTGGAACCGGGTGTCGCCGGGGCTGGAGACCACTCGCAGATCGCCGTGGTGGCGCTGCACCACGATCCGGTAGGAGATGTCGAGCCCGAGCCCGGTGCCCTCTCCCACCGGCTTGGTGGTGAAGAACGGCTCGAAGATCTTCGTGGTCAGCTCCGGCGGGATCCCGGGCCCGGTGTCGCCGATCTCCACCAGCACGCACTCACCCTCCACCCCGGTGCGCACGGTGAGGGTGCCCTCGCCGGCCATGGCCGCGATGGCGTTGTCGATCAGGTTGGTCCAGACCTGGTTCAGCTCACCGGGATAGGCGGGGATGTCCGGCAGTGCGGGGTCGAACTCCTTGACCACCCGCAGCCCCGCGAACTTGCCGGCCAGCATCGTCAGCGTCGACTTGATCCCCTCGTGGACGTTGATGTCCTGGTGGGCGGCGCGGTCCATCTGGGAGTACTGCTTGGCGGCGGCGATCAGGGTGGAGATCCGATGGGTGGCCTCCTCGATCTCGTCCATCAGCAATTCGGTCTCGAGCGCGTAGGTGACCCACCGCAGGCCGTTCTCGAGGTGTTCGGGGGCCAGGGTCTGCGCGACCCGGTCCAGCCATTCGGGGGTGACCCCGGCGGTGACCATGATGGGGGCGAGTTCCCAGGTGGCCTGCATGCCGCGCTCGTCCATCCAGTCGGTCAGCGCGTCCTCGGCGTCGCCGGCCTCGATCGCCGACAGGCTCGGGGCCTTGGCGAGCCGCTCCACGGCTTCCTCCTGGACGGCGGTGAGCCGGGTGAGGGCCTGCGGGTCCAGCTTGCCGCCGGCCAGGCTCCCCAGCTTGTGCCGCATCGCGGCCACCCGCTCGCGCAGGGTCGCGGTGGCCCGCACGGCCGCGGCCGCCGGGTTGTTGAGCTCGTGGGTGAGCCCGGCCGACAACCTGCCCAGGGACAGCAGCCGCTCGCGCTGGGCGACGATCGTGCTGCTGGACCGCAGCCCGACGAACAGACCCTCCAGCAGGTGCGTGGCCATGGGGAACCACTCGCGGATCGCCGTGGAGAACTCCTGCGCCCGGAAGACCACGAACCGCGAGTCGGTCAGGGCGTCCATGGATCCGGGGTAGGGGGAATCGGAGCTGACGATCCCCTGGGTGGCGCCGGCGTAGGCGCCGCGCTGATTGGTCCGCGACACCTCGACGTCCGACCCCTCGACCCGGCGGCTCAGGGCCACCGTGCCGTCGAGCAGCACGTAGAAACACTCGGCCGGCTCGCCCTGCCGGTACACCGTGGTGGCGCCGGGGTGCCGTTCCACCCACCCGTGCTCGGACAGCCACTGCAACTTGGCCTCGTCCAGTGAATCGAACAGGAACAGTGTGCGCAGCTCGTCCGGCGTCAGCCGCTCGGCCGGCTGCTCGTACTCGCTCTCGCTCATCGTCCCTCCAGGTACCGGTGGATCAGCGTCACCACCAGGGCGCCCTCACCGACCGCCGAAGCCACCCGCTTGACCGATTGCGAGCGCGCGTCGCCGGCCACGAACACCCCCGGCAGGCTCGACTCCAGCAGGTAGGGCTCCCGGGTGGGGGTCCAGGTCGCGGGCCGGTGACCCTCCCGAACGAGATCCGGCCCCGTCACGACGAACCCGGCCGGGTCTCGCTCGATTCCCTCGGGCAGCCAGTCGGTGCGGGGTTCGGCCCCGATGAAGACGAACACGTGCTCGCAGTGGACCACCTCGCTGGTCCCGACCGCGTCGTCGACGATCGTCACGCACTCCAGGTGATCGGTGCCCTCGCACGCGACCACCCGGCAGCCGAGATGCACCTCGATCTCCTTCGTGGCCCGCACCTGCTCGATCAGGTAGTGCGACATCGACCGTTCCAGGTTCGGCCCGCGGACCACCAGGTGCACCCGGGAGGCGTGCCGGGCGAGGAAGACCGCCGCCTGACCGGCGGAGTTCGCCCCGCCGATGACGATCACCTCCTGGCCGGCGCAGGCCAGCGCCTCGGTGGCGGCCGACCCGTAGAACACGCCGCGGCCGAGCAGCCGGTCGGCGCCCTTCGCGTCCAACTCCCGGTAGGAGACCCCGGTGGCCAGCACCACGGTGTGGGCGGCGATCTCGGCGCCGTCCTCGAACCGGACGACGCGCTGCGGCCCGCGGGCCTCGAGCGCGACGGCCCCTCGGGCGGTGAGGATCTCGGCCCCGAACCTGAGTGCCTGGCGGCGGGCGCGATCGGTGAGCTGACCGCCCGAGACACCGTCCGGGAAACCCAGGTAGTTCTCGATCCGCGAGCTCTGCCCGGCCTGGCCGCCGGTCGCCTGGCGTTCCACCAGAACGGTTCTCAGCCCCTCGGATGCGCCGTAGACGGCGGCGCCCAGCCCAGCGGGACCGCCGCCGACGATGAGCAGGTCGTAGAAGTCGCCGGCCGGTGCCGTGGGAAGGCCGACGCTGGCGGCGAGCTGGGTGATGGTCGGCGCCCGCAGCGCCTCGCCCCCGGCGGGGATCACGAGCGGGACGTCGTCCTCACCGGCATCGCAGGCGGCCAGCAGCTGCTGGCCCTCGGCGTCGTCGGCGGGGTACCAGCGAAAGGGAACGGCGTTGCGCGCCAGGAAGTCCCGCACCTCGAAGGAGGGCCTGGACCAGCGGTGCCCGACCACCTTGGTCTCGGGTACCGGGCTCTGGCCGGTGGCCCGCCAGAGCTCGATCAGGGCGTCGACCACCGGGTAGAGCTTCTCCTCCGGCGGCGACCACGGCTTGAGCAGGTAGTGGTCGACGTCCACCACGTTGATCGCCTGGATCGCCGCGTCGGTGTCGGCGTAGGCGGTGAGCAGGGCGCGGCGCGCCAGCGGGAACAGGTCCATGGCCTGCTCGAGGAACTCGATGCCGTTCATGTGCGGCATCCGGTAGTCGGCCAGCAGGACGGCGACCGGCGTGCCCCGGCGGCGCAACTCCTTGAGCGCGTCGAGGGCGTCGGCGCCGGACTCGGCCCGCACGACGCGGTACCGCTCGCCGTACCGGCGGCGCAGGTCGCGGGCCACCGAACGGGAGACCGACGGATCGTCGTCCACGCTCAGCAGCACCGGACGCGCCGCGGCGTCCGGCCCGGTGCGCTCACTCACCCGATCGCCTCGTCGACGTAGCACCAGCGCCAGCTCTCCCCCGGCTGGAACGAGCGGATCACCGGATGGCGTGGAAGTGCGCGGTGGCGTGCCGGCCCGGCGAGGAGTCGCAGCAGCCGACGTGGCCGCACGCCTCGCACAGCCGCAGGTGCACCCACCGACCGCCGGAGGCGAGGCACTCGGCGCAGCCGTCAGGTGTCTCCGGGCGCGGCGCGGCGTCCGGCACGTCCTTCAAGTGATCACAGAGCGGCACGGTCGACTGACCCCCTCGGTCACGGCTGGTCCTGGCGCGGCTCACAGTCTCGCCGCCCGGGGCGGGCATCGCCACTCCGCCCCGACGAGGCGACGCACGGCCGCCCGGGCCGCCCGGGCCGCCCGGGCCGCCCGGGCCGCAGCGGACACCGAACGATCTCCACCCG
>CAYYCE010000008.1:0-18362 GCA_964469635.1 uncultured Kineosporiaceae bacterium | reverse complement strand
GGGGCACTGTTCGAGGCGGTGCGGCAGGTGCTCGACCGGGCCGCGGCCATCGCACCGGTTGTGGTGATCCTCGAGGATCTGCACTGGATCGACCAGTCCAGCCGGGACCTGCTCAGCTACCTGCTGGCCCGCCCGTTCGAGTCGCCGGTGGGCCTGGTCGTCTCCTACCGCGCCGAGGACCTGCACCGCCGTCACCCGCTGCGGCCGCAGATCGCCGAATGGGCCCGACTTCGCGGCGTCCTGCGCCTCCACCTCGAGCCGTTGCCCCCGGAGGCGGTCCGCGACCTGGTCGGCCGACTGGTCCGCCGCGAGCACGGGCAGCCGTTGTCGCCCGCCGAGGTGAGCGCCATCGTCGAGCGCGCCGAGGGGAACGCGTTCTTCGCCGAGGAACTGGTGGGGGCCGCCGACCGCCTCGGCAGATCCCTTCCCGAGGACCTGGCCGACCTGCTGCTGATCCGGTTGGACCGACTGGACGGCGACGCCCGCGATCTGGTCCGGGTGGCCGCGACCGCGGGGCGCCGGGTCCCGCACACGATGCTCGCCGAGGTGTCGGGACTAGACCCTGCACGCCTGGACGTCGCGCTGCGCCAGGCCGTGGAGCAGAACGTGCTGCGCACCGACGGTGACCACCTGGCGTTCCGTCATGCGTTGCTGGCCGAGGCCGCCCACGACGACCTGCTCCCGGGGGAGCGGGTCCGGTTGCACGCCCGCTTCGTCGAGGTGCTGCGGCACCGTCCGGGCGCCGGTACCGCGGCCGAGTTGGCCCACCACGCCCGCCACGCCCTGGACCGCACCACGGCGCTCGCCGCGAGCATCGAGGCCGCTCGCGAGGCGATGTCGGTGGGCGGCCCCACCGACGCCACGCGGCACTACGACATCGCGCTCGAACTGTTGGCCGACCCCGCCCGTTCGGCGTCGTCCGAGGAGGACTGCGGGGTGGACCTGCCCGTGGTGGCGGCCGAGGCGGCCGAGGCGTTGGTGGCCAGTGGTCATGTCACCCGCGCGGTCTGGCTGCTCGGCGAGCAACTGGAGCGGTTGCGCCCGGGCGATCCCGCGGGGCGGGCCCGGCTGCTGTCGGCGCGGGCGAGCGCGCTGAGCATGATCGAGACCGAGGAGGACCCGGTGGCCATCTCGGCCGAGGCGGTGCGGCTGCTCGCGGACGACGACAGCGCACTGCGGGCGCGGGTGCTGGCCGCCCACGCCCGGGTGCTGGACCAGTACGGCCGCGCCGAGGAGGCACGGGACCAGGCCACCGCCGCCTTCGAACTCGCCGAGCGGCTCGGCCTGCCGCAGGTGGCCAGCGACGCCTTCACCACGATGAGCAGGATCGGCGGTCGTCGCGCCGGCGGGCAGGGGCGTGCAGCCCTGACCGAGGCCGTCGAGCGCGCCCGGCGCGCGCGAAACCCGACCGCGGAACTGCGCGGGCAGTTCTGGCTCGGACTGTCCCATCTGGGCGACCTGGAATGGTCCCGTGCCGAGGAGCGGCTGCGCACCGCGATGCGGCTCGGGGTCGACGCCGGCATCCCGTGGGCCCCGTACGCCTTCGAGTCCCGGTGGTTCCTCGCCCGGGTGCTGGCCCTCACCGGCGAGTGGGACGAGGCGCTCGTCGTCCTGCAGGATCCCGACGAGAACCGGCCGGCCGTGCCCGCGGCCATGCTCGACGTCCTGCGCTGCGATATCGAGGCAGCCCGCGGCGCGGACGTGGGCGACCGGCTCGCCAGGGTGCGCCCGCTGTGGACCACCGAGGGGTTGATCGCCGTCCACGCGGCCGAGGTCGCCATCGAGATGGCGGGCCGGGCGCGGCGACCGGACGACGCCGTGGCGGCCTATGACGCGGTCGTCGACGTGATGAGCCGGGTCTGGCGGCCCCGCTTCGAGGCCCAGGTCCGGCTGGCCGGCGCGACCCTGACGGTGCTGGCGGGCCTGCTCGAGCGGCAGCCGTCCGCCGCCCGGGCGCGGCTGGTGGCCGAGGCCGACCGGCTGGTGGCGGACATCGAGGCGGTCCTGGACCCGCTGGAGGAGATCGGCGCCGAGACCGCGGCGTGGGCCGCTCTCGGGCGGGCCGAGCGGGAGCGGGTGCGCTGGCTGGTCGGGGACGCCGGCGCCGAGGCGACCGGCCTGGTGGGGCTGTGGCGGTCGGCCGCGGAGGCGTTCGAGCACTTCGGGCACGTCTACCGGGCGGCCCGCTGCCGGGCGACGCTGGCCGAGATCCTCACCGCCGTGGGCGATCCGGACGGCGCGCGGACCGCCGCCGGCCAGGCCCGCGAGGTCGCGACGCGTTTGGGAGCGGTCCGGCTGCTGGAGCGGATCGATCGCGGCGCGGGGCCCGGGCCGTGGTCCGGGCCGGCCGCCACCACCTCGCAGGCGCCGCCCGGCGAGCGGCTCACGCCGCGCGAGCGGGAGGTGCTCGTGCTCGTCGCACAGGGTCGCAGCAACGGTGAGATCGGTCGACTGCTGTTCATCAGCACCAAGACGGTGAGCGTGCACGTGTCGAACATCCTCGCCAAACTCGGCGCCTCGGGCCGCACCGAGGCGGCCGCGCTGGCACGTCGGCAGGGACTGGTCGACGAGACCTGATCGTGCCGCGCCGGTCGTTCAACCATCGGCGCCACGGCCGCCGAACGGTGAGCGGGCCCGATCCGGGGGATCGGACCCGCGCCGTCGGCGGAGGTCCCGGGCCGGCCTCGGGGGGGATGGGCCGGGCCCGGGACCGCTGGGTGGTCACGCCGAGGTCGTGCCCTCCAGCGAGTTGGGGACCTCGACCGGGACGCCTCCGGTCGCGGTGCCGGTGTGCTGGACGGCGATCTTCCGGGGCTTGGCCTCCTCGGCGACCGGGATGGTCAGCGTGAGGACGCCGTCGGTGTAGTTGGCCACGATCCTGTCGAGCGCCACACCGGGGCCCAGGGTCAGTTGGCGGGCGACCGCACCGGTCGGCCGCTCCCGGGTCAGCCACTGCACCTCGTCGGAGGCACGGGGCCGCCGCTCGGCGCGGACCGTCAGGGTGCGCTCCTCGATGTCCACGTCGACCGTCGACGGGTCGACGCCCGGCAGGTCGAAACAGGCCACGAACGTCTCGCCGCTGCGGTACAGATCCATGGGCATCGCAACGGTCGCGGGAGCGCGCAGCGTGTCGGTGAACAGCCGGTCGAGCTCACGGAACGGGTCGAAACGGGTTTGCATGACGCATCCTCCTGAGGTGTCGCGGTTAGCACTCTGCCTCTGAGAGTGCCAACACTAGCGCCGCGGTGAATGTTCCCGCCAGATCGGCTTCTCAGATGTCGTCCGAGGTCGCGATGTCCACCCAGATCTCGGTGCCCCGGAATGTCAGCGGCTCGCCGTTGGACAGCTCGGGGTCATCGGCGACGTGGGGCCACAGGAGCACCCGGATGTCGACGCCGTCGATCTCGGCGTCGAGCGAGCACCGGCGTGCGTCGGGGTGCTGGGTGGTGCCGTCGAGGCTCTCCCCGCAGCCGGACTCCGTGATCGAGCCGTGCTCGGCCAGCAGCGAGGTGAACTCGGCCAGGGTCGCCGGCGGTGTCTTGGTGCTGGTCAGGCAGAGGTCCACGTTGACCTGGTGACAGTCGCCGTACAACTCCATCGGCTGGATCGACGGCGGCAGCGACAGGTTGTTGATGAGGGCGGTCACCTCCTGCTCGCGGGTCCGGTCGCGGGCGGCGGTGGTCGAGAGGGCGAGGACGGCCCCGAGGGCGAGGGATCCGGTGGCCACCGCCGCCAGCAGGCCCACGACGTAGGGCCTCGTCATGGCCGGGCCGCCGCGCTGCATCTGGCGGGCATCGGCGGCCGCCGTGGGGGCCTTGAGACGGCCCGGCCGGGGATTCACCCGGTCACGGTCGCGATGGGCGGACTTGGGCGATTCGCCGGTCGGGAGTCGGCGGCCCGCCTAGCCTTGGTCGTGTCCGTACGAGGTGCCCGGCATGCTGCGTCCAGCGTCGGCCGTGCCGGGGGCAAGGGGTCAATGGTGGAAGGGGTCACCCAGGTCGGTCCGTCGTCCGACGCCGGGGTGCGCCCGCTCGGTTCCCGCTACCTGCTGGGTGATCTGTTTCCCGGCAGCGCCATGGGCCGGATGTTCCGTGCCCGGGTCCGCGGTGACGACGACGAGGTCGTGGCGACCCTGCTGCCCGCTCACGTGGCAGGTCGCACCGAGGCGGTGTCGCGGCTCATCGAGGAGCGGCAGTTCCTCCGCTCGATCAGCCATCCGCACCTGGTCCCCGTGGTGGACGTCGTGGTCGATCGGTCCGAGCTCGCCGTCGTCTCCCCCTTCGTGGACGGCCCGGACCTCAACGCCGCCGTGCGATGGCCCTGCCCGGCCGGGCGGGCGCTGCGGATCATGGCTCAGGTGGCCGACGCCCTGGCGGCGTTGCACTCGGTCGGCGTGGTGCACTCGGACCTGTCGCCGTCGAAGATCATCTGCCGGACGGGGGTGGACGGACGGGACGACGTCCGGCTGGCCGGTTTCGGGCCGTCCCGCCTGGCCGAGGTGGGGCTGACCGGGAACGTCGGCTCGACCGGCGCCCTGCCCTATGCCGCCCCGGACGTGCTGCTCGGCGAGCGGCCCACCCCGGCCAGCGACGTGTACTCGCTCGGGCTGATCCTGTTCGAACTGTGCTCGGGGCGGCTGCCGTTCGAGGCGGACAGCCCGCTGGCGGCGACGGTGGCCCAGCTCGAGGAGGAGATCCGACGCCCGGAAGGGATGCCGGAGGCGCTGTGGCACCTGCTCGGCCAGGTCCTCGACCGCGACCCCCTGATGCGGCTCGGCCCGGCCGAGGCGGGTCCCCGCATGCGGGCGCTGGCGCCGAGCATGGATCGGCTGCAGGACGTGGCGATGGCCGAACCAGTCGGCGACACGTCCGCCGCGGCCCCGGCCGGTGCAGGGTCGGACGACGCGTCGCCGCCCGAGACGATTCCGGTCGAAGTGGCCCCGGTCGAAGTGGCCCAGGTCGAAGTGGCCGGGAACCCCGTCGGCGACGCGAGCCGTCCCGGCTCCCGGCGGCGCTCCGTTCTGCTCCTGCTCGCGGCGATCGCCGTCGTGGTGACGGCCCTCGTGGGCGGCCTGGCGGCGATGCGGGGCAGGCCCGCCGACGTCGAACTGGTGAGCGTCACCGGCGCCTCGCCGTCGCCGTCCGCAGCGCCCCCGGCGAGCCCCGCGGCGGTCGCCGCGCTGACGTGGGACCTCCTCACCGGACCGCGCGGGACGGCGGCCCCCCCGGCGGTGTCGCCGTCCGGGACGTCGGGATCCACGGGGCGATCCGCGGCGACCGGATCCTCGAGGACCGGATCGAGGACGACCCGCACCGGCTCCTCGACCACGTCGAGCACCAAGGCCGCCCCGAGTACCAGGGCCGTCCCGAGGGCGACGACGACGACCACCTCACGGACCACGCAGTCCGCGCCCAGCGGCCCGCGGACGCCGGCCCCGACGCCGACGTGGATCGCCACCCCGACCCTGACGGTCACCGAGACCGGGGGCGGCAGCGTGAGCGCCACGATCGGCGACGTCCGCTCGGGCGGCGTGGCGGTGTCGTCGCTGACCCTGTTCGGCAGCCCCCAGCCGGCCTTCATCCCCGTCCGCTCCGGGGTGAGCACGTACACCCGGACCCTCAGCGGTCTGAGCCCCGGTGCCACCTACCACTTCGTCGCCCGCGTCTGTGCCGCACACGGGCGCTGCGTCGACTCCGCCGAGGTGTGGGTGCTGATCTCCCGCGCCCCTGATCTGGGGACCGGCCGGCTGAGTTCGGCGCCGGGCGGCTACCTGCGACTCACGTGGGACCCGGTCAGCGGCACCGCCCCCGCGGGGATGTCGTGCCGGATCACCGTGAGCGGCACCGTCTACTCCGGACCCAGCTACTCGGTGGGGCTGGGTGCGTTCGACCGCTTCCTGTTCCTCAGGGGCCGGGACAGTTATCGGGCGACCAAGACCTGCACCTGGAACGGTGGCAGCACCTCGGCCCAGAGCAACACCCTTCGGATCTTCTAGCCGGCCCGCGGGCACCTGGACGTCGCCGATACCCGATCTCGCCACGCAGAACCAACCGAAGATCGTTGCTTTCGCCTAGCCTTTGTTACACAGTGGAGTCAAATCGCTACTGAGAATCACGATCGGGCGAATCGGGAGGTGGTAGACGTGCAGATCGGGATCCGCTCCACCCAGGGGGACGAACGCTTTCGCGCACTCTTCGAACACGCCCCGGTCGGGGTCGCCCTGTGCGAGCCGGACGGGTCGTTCTGCGACGTGAACGCCACGTTCCGAGACATCCTGGGGGGCACGGCGATCGACCTCGAGGCGGGGAACCTGCTCGACCTGCTGCGCTACACCCCCGTCGAGGCCGACGAGGTGAGCATCTGGCGCGACGGCCTCGAGGACCTGCGGGACGGGACGGCGCCCATCGCCCGGGCCCAGCTCTCCCTCGCCCCCTCGGACGCGCACCCACGCTTCGTCCAGGTGACCGCGGCACCCGTGACCCTCGGCGAGCGGTCCTATCTGCTGGTCCACCTCGAGGACGCCACCGGTCGCCGGTTGGAGGAACGGCGGCTGGTCTACCTGGCCACCCACGACGCGCTCACCCGGCTGCCCAACCGCGAGTTGGTCCAGCAACGACTCGTGGCGGCGCTGGACCGGGCCGCGACCAACGGCATCCCGATCGGGGTGCTCTACATCGACCTCGACGGCTTCAAGGCCCTCAACGACCGTCACGGCCACCACGCGGGTGATGCCGTCCTGGCCGCGCTCGGACGACGGCTGCCCGCGGTGTTGCGCGCCGGGGACAGCGCCGGCCGGCTGTCCGGCGACGAGTTCCTCGTGGTGGCCGGGGACGTGTCCGGCGAGGGCGCTCTGGCCGAGTTGGTCCGGCGGATCGAGGGCGCGGTGCACGCTCCGGTCGAGGTCGCCGTCCCGGGCGAGGCCGAGCCGAGCACCGTGGTGGAGCCGTCGGCCAGCATCGGCGCGGTGCTCAGCCGGCCGGGTGAGCAGCCCGGTCCGTTGATCCGCCGGGCCGACGCCGCGATGTACGCGACCAAACGCGCCCGACGCCGGGAGCATCGCCGCGGCGTGGCCGGGATGGCCACCAAGGCCGTCGACCTGACCGGCCAGCGGCAGCTCGCCTACGAGCAGTCCGCGGTGGCGGAGCAGTGTTGAACGGGCCCGGCGGGCAGGTCCCGGACGCCGAGACGGCCCGGCCGGAGCTCGTCTCCGTTCCGGACGGCCCGCAGGCCGCAGCCGCCGACCAGGGGACCGAGACCGCCTGGGGACGACAGTGGGCGAGGCAGGCTGGGGGGGTGCAGGTCGACGTCGCGATCGTGGGGGCAGGCGGGGCGGGGCTGGGTCTCGTGGCGGCCATCGACCGGCTGCTGAACGCCGCCGACGTGCCGAGGGACGTCCGGCCGCCGTCCGTGGTGCTGCTCGACCCGGTGCACCACCGCGACGACGACCGCACCTGGTGCTTCTGGGACCGCGGGCTGAGCCCGGTCGAACCGGCGGTCCACCGGACCTGGAACCAGGTGGCGATCGTCGACCGGAACGGCGGCGAGCGGCGGCTGCCCTTGGGCCGGCTGCGCTACGTCATGGTGCGCTCCTCGGACTTCTACGCGCTGGCGGACGACGCCGCGGCCCGCCTGGGCGCCGTCCGGATCCCGGTGGCGGTGGACGAGGTGATCGACGGCGGCTCGTGGGCCACGGTGCGGGCCGGTGGTGAGGAGATCAGGGCGCGCTGGGTCTTCGACTCCCGCCCGGCCCCCCCGGCGCGGCCCGCGCGCACCGTACTCCTGCAGCACTTCCGGGGTTGGCGGGTTCGGTTCAACCACCGCGCCCTCGACCCGAGCCTGCCGGTGCTGATGGATTTCTCGGTCCCCCAGCCCGCGGGCGGCACCGCGTTCGGCTACGTCCTGCCCAGCGACCCGTTCACCGGGTTGGTCGAGTACACCCAGTTCTCTCGAACCCTGTTGTCGCCCAGGGCCTACGACGACGCTCTGGCCGGCTACATGGTCGAGCGGTGGGGCAGCGGCGGGGTGCCCGGCACCTACACCGTCGAGGGCGCCGAGCAGGGCGTGATCCCGATGACGGACGCCGCCTTCGCCCGCCGCGACGGCAAGCGGGTGATGCGGATCGGGGTCGCCGGCGGCGCCACGCGGGCCTCGACCGGCTACGCCTTCACCGCGATGCAGCGCCAGGCCGGATCGATCGCCGCGGATCTGTTGTCCGGCCGCCGTCCGACGCCTCCGGCGCCGCACCGGGCCCGCCACCGGTGGCTCGACGCGGTCATGCTCAGGGCCCTGGACAGCGGCGGCGTCGACGGCCCCGACCTGTTCACCCGGCTGTTCGAGCGCAATTCCGCCGAGCGGGTGCTGCGGTTCCTGGACGGCGCGGGCTCGCCGGCCGGGGACCTGGCGGTGATCCGCAGCGCTCCGAAGGGTCCGATGACCAGGGCCGCGTTCGCCGACCTGGGGGCCAGGCTGCGGTTGACCCGCTGAGCTCCGCACCCCGAGTCGAGCCGTGCCCACCCGTGCCAGACTGCCCGGATAGACAGGACGGGTGCGCGGCTCGGAGTGGACGTCGGTGGCACGTTCACCGATCTCGTCGCGCTGCGGGCTGGGCGGATCGTCACGGCGAAGGTGCTGTCGACGCCGGCCGATCAGTCGGTGGGCGTCATGGCCGCCGTCGACGCCTCGCAGGTCCCTCCCGGCGACGTCGCCGTGTTCGCCCAGGGCATGACCGTGGCCACGAACGCGCTGCTGGAACGGCGTGGCGGTCGGATCGCGCTGGTCACGACCCACGGGTTCCGCGACGTCCTGGAGATCGGTCGCCAGAACCGACCAGCCCTGTACGACCTCGCGCGGGACAGGCCGGCGCCGCTGGTGCCGCGGGAACTGCGGTTCACGATCCGCGAGCGCATGGGGCCGGACGGTGTCGTCGTCCCGCTCGACGAGGCCGAGCTGGAGACGGTGGTGGACGCCGTCGCCGCGGCCGAGGTGGAGGCGGTCGCGGTCTGCCTGCTCTTCGGCTACCTCCATCCCGCCCACGAACGGCGGGTGGGTGAACGGCTGCGGGCGCGGCTGCCCGCCCTCCCGGTGTCACTGTCGAGCGAACTGCTCCCGGAGTTCCGTGAGTACGAGCGGATGGCCACCGTGGCCGCCGATGCCTATCTGGCACCCCGGGTGACCGGGTACCTCGAGCACCTGGGACGTCGGGCCCGTGATCGTGGGCTGCCGCAGCCGGTGATCATGCAGTCGTCGGGGGGTGTCGGCGAACTCGCCCTGGCGGCCGCCCAACCCGTGCGGTTCGTCCTGTCCGGGCCGGCCGGCGGCGTGGTCGGCGCGTCCTACGTGGCCGGGCTGTCGGGACTTCGCGACCTGCTGACCTTCGACATGGGCGGGACGAGCACCGACGTCGCCGTGGTGATCGACGGCGTGGCGCAGACCACGACGGAGGCCGTGGTGTCCGGCGTCCCGCTGCGGCTGCCCATGGTCGACGTCCACACGGTGAGCGCCGGCGGCGGGTCGATCGCCTGGGTCGACGAGGGCGGCGCGCTGCGGGTCGGTCCCCGGTCCGCCGGGGCGGACCCCGGCCCGGCCGCCTATGGTCGCGGCGGTGACGATCCCACCGTGACCGACGCGGACCTCGTCCTGGGCGTCCTGGCCGACGGCGCGAGACTGGGCGGGACGGTGACGCTGTCGCGCGCGCGGGCGGAGCGGGCGCTCCAACGGGTGGCGGACCGGCTGGGGATGGACCTGGAGCAGGCGGCGCTCGGCGTCGTCCGGGTGGCGGACGCGCACATGGTGCAGGCGTTGCGCGTGATCAGCGTCGAGCGCGGTCTGGACCCGCGCGACTTCGCCCTGGTGGCCTTCGGCGGCGCCGGCGGGATGCACGCCTGCGCCCTGGCGGAGGAACTCGGCATGCGGACCGTCCTGGTGCCCAGGGCCGGCGGGGTGCTCAGTGCCCTCGGGCTGGCGATCTCGGACCTGCGCCGCGACTACGTCGCTCCGCTGCGGGGTCGTGTCGACGCCCTCGAGGTGACCGCGCTGGCGGGGGCCTGGGACGAACTGACGCGCCGCGCCCGGGACGACTTCGCCGACGAGCCGAGGCTGCAGCACCGGGCGGACGTGCGCTACCGGGGCCAGTCCCACGAGCTGACGGTCGCCGGGACGGACCCGGCGGAGCTGGCGGCCGCCTTCCACGCCGCCCACGAGCGCCGGTACGGCTACCGCGACGAGGCCGCGGTGGTGGAGATCGTCGCGGTGCGGCTGATCGCCACGACGCCCGGGGACCGTCCGGCGATCCGGGAGGGCCCCCCGCCGCGGCCCGCCGACTCGGCGCCGGAGCGGCGCCCGGTCCTGCTCGACGGCGGAGGCTGCGCAGCGGTGGTCCTCGACCGGGCCGCCCTCGGCGCCGGCAGTCGGGTCCGGGGTCCGGCGGTGGTCGAGTTCGCGGAGGCGACCTGCCTGGTGCGTCCCGGCTGGCACGGCGTCGTGGACGACGCGGGGACGCTCGTCCTGCACCACGAGTCGCACCACGAGGAGGGCACGCCATGAGCGGTACGACCCTCGACCCGGTGACGTTGTCGGTGATGACCAGCGCCCTGATCGGCATCGCCGAGGAGATGGGCACGGTGCTGGTCCGCAGCGCCTTCTCCTCCAACATCAAGGAGCGGCGGGACTGCTCGGCCGCCCTGTTCGACGCACGGGGCCGGCTCGTGGCCCAGGCCGAGCACATCCCCGTGCACCTCGGCGCGATGCCCGAATCGGTGGCGGCGGTCATGGCCCGCGACCCGCGGCCCGGTGACGTGTTCGCGCTCAACGACCCGTACACCGGCGGCACCCACCTGCCGGACGTCACCCTGGTGAGCCCCGTGGTGGTGCAGGAGCGCTCGATCGGGTTCGCCGTCACCAGGGCCCACCACTCCGACGTCGGTGGCATGGTGCCCGGCTCGATGCCCAGCGCCAGCCGGGATCTGTGGCAGGAGGGCCTGGTGATCCCGCCGGTCCGGTTGGTCGCCGGCGGGGTCCTCGACGAGGACCTGTTCGCTCTCCTGCTCGCCAACTCGCGCACCCCCCGGCTGCGCCGCGGCGACTTCCAGGCCCAGCTCGCGGCGGGCCGGCTCGCCGGTCAACGACTGGCCGAACTCAGTGCCAAACGGGGCCTGGACACGGTCCTGGCCGCCTTCGACGGGGTGATCGGCTACGCCGAGCGGCGCGCCCGCGAGGCGGTGCGCGCGATGCCGGACGGCGTCTACCGCGCCGACTCGGAGTTGGAGGGCGACGGCGTCACGGATGACGACGTCCCGCTGGAGGTCGCCGTCACCGTGTCGGGCGAGCGGATCCGCGTCGACTTCACCGGGACCGCCGACGCGGTGGCCGGCAACGTCAACTGCCCGCTGGCGGTGACCCGCTCGGCCTGCTTCTTCGCGCTGCGGGTGCTGCTGCCCGACGACGTGCCGGCGAACGCCGGAACCTACGCCCCGCTCGAGATCGTGGCGCCGGTCGGTTCGCTGGTGAACGCCCGGCCGCCGCATGCCGTCGTGGCCGGCAACGTCGAGACCAGCCAGCGGCTGGCCGACACCATCCTCGCCGCGCTGGCCGACGTCGCCGACGTCCCCGCCGCCGGCCAGGGGACGATGAACAACGTCGTCATCGGCGGGTCCGGCTGGACCTACTACGAGACGGTCGCCGGGGGCCAGGGCGGGTCACGTCGGGGCCCGGGGCCCAGCGGCGTCCACGTCGGGATGACGAACACCCTCAACACGCCGATCGAGGCGCTGGAGCTCGAGTACCCGATGCGCGTGGAGCGGTACGAGCTGGTCGAGGGCAGCGGTGGCGCGGGCCTGCATCGCGGCGGGGACGGCGTGGTGCGGTCCATCCGGGTGCTCGAGCCCGCCACGGTGGCGCTGCTGACCGACCGGCGCCGGCATGCCCCGGCCGGTGCCCGGGGAGGTGCGCCGGGCGGCGTCGGTCTCAACCTGCTGGGGGACAGCCGGCTGCCGGCGAAGGTGACCCGCAGCCTGGAGGCCGGTGATGTGGTCACCCTGGTCACGCCCGGCGGCGGGGGCTGGGGCGCGCCGCCGGTCTGAGGCCGGATCCGACACCGGCGGGTGGCCTGACCGGGCCGCGGGCGGTCACTGCGCCCGGAGGCGGAGCCGAGCCACCACCCCCAGGTGGTCGGTGCCGCGGATCCGGACGGTGTGCACGTCGTCCACGACGGCCGGCTGCGATACCAGGACATGATCGATCCGGATCGCGGTCGGCACCAGCGGCGCGTCCCGGCGGGGGAGCAGGTCGGTGATCTCCTGATCGTCCAGCAGCCCCACGTCGGCCGGCCAGGTCTGCTGCTGCCAGGCCCACAGCCGGGCCCGGGCCGCGTCGGTGAGCCCGGAGTCCAGCAGCCGGTGGAAGGGCGCGTTGTACTGGGTGGCGTTGAAGTCCCCGGCCACCACCAGGGTCTGCCCGGCCGCCTGCGGCGCGGCGAGCCGGCGCTGCAGTGCCGCGTGGTCCTGCGCCCAGTACGGCATCAGCGGGGGTTCGGGGTGCACGCCGAACAGCTGCACCGGGTGACCGTCGATCGAGGTCACGGCCTCCAGGGCCGCGTAGTGCATGCCCGGGACAGTGCCGGTCCGCGCCAGGGGAGTCGCCGAGAACAGCCCGGTGCCCTCGGCCCCCGATCCCGGCCGCGCGACCCGGTAGGGAAGCAGCTCGGCCAGGCCGGCGGCGTCCAACCGGGTCACGGCCTGCTCGGTGAGCTCGGTCAGCACCAGGACGTCCGGATGTTCGTGCCGGACCGCGGCGACCACCTGGGTGGCGTCGGCCTCGCCGAACAGCATGTTCTGGCTCATCACCGTGAGCGGGACGGTGGCGCCGTCCGGGTGGGGGCTGCCGGTCGGGTAGGGCCGCAGCCAGGCCACGGCCACGACCAGCAGCACCGCCGCCGCCACGGCCCCTCGCCACCACCGACCCAGCACGAGCAGTGCCACAGCGGTCAGCAGCAGGGGCGTCGTCCAGGCCGCCAGGGCTGCCGACAGCACCACCGGCACCGGACCGTCGCCGCCGATCGCCACCGCCGCCAGGCTGACGCCGGCGCCGAGCAGCAGGGTGCCGCCGAGCAGACCGGTCATCGCCCGGGCGAAGCGGACGGCACGGCGCCGCCATCGCTGTTCCGGGGCGTGGTCGGGGGGCGTGGCGGCGCTGGGCACGTCGGTTGAGGTCATCGCAGCAGGTTCACTCCGGACAGGACGGTGGTGATCAGCACCAGGGTCTCGAAGAGTCTCTGGTCGATCCGGGCGATCACGGCGCGTCCCAGCCAGGTCCCGGCCAGGACGGCCGGTGCCAGCACCAGATCGAGCAGCAGGGTGTGCCAGGTGAGCAGGTGCAGGCCGGCACTGATCGGCACCTTGATCAGGTTGAGGACGAAGAAGAACCACGAGGTGGTTCCCATGAACCCCAGCACGCCGAACCGGGCCGCCAGCAGGTACAGCGACATCGCCGGGCCGCCGGCGTTGGCGACCATGGTGGTGAATCCGGCCAGCGAGCCGAAGCCCCAGGCGGTTGCCGCGTGCGGGTGGGGAGCCAGTCGATCGGTTCGCCGGGCCTGCTGGCGACGCATCACCAGGTGCAGGCCGACCAGGGCGATCAGCACGGCCCCGATGGCCCGGCGCATCACGGTGTCGTCGACCCGCGAGATGAACAGCGCCCCCAGGGCCAGTCCCACGCCGACGGCGGGCAGCAGCCGGAGCAGGGTCCGCCAGTCGGCATGGGCGTGGTAGGTCCGCACCGCCACCACGTCGCCGACGAGCAGCAACCCGAGCACGGCGCCGGTGGACAGCTTCGAGGGCAGGACGGCGGCGAAGATCGCCACGCTGATCAGGGCCACGCCGCCGATCCCGGTCTTGGCGAAGCCGATCAGGAAGGCCGCCACGGCGAGCAGGGTCACAGTGGCAGCGCCGAGGTCGCCCAGGGTGACCGGATCAGCGGTCATCGGCCACCTGTTCGTGCTGGGCGGGTGGGGCCCTGCACCGTCACGAGGGCCGGAACCGCCGCAACCGCAGCGAGTTGGTCACCACGAAGACGCTGCTGAACGCCATCGCACCCCCGGCGATCATGGGGCTCAGCAGTCCCGAGGCCGCCAGCGGGATGGCCGCCACGTTGTAGGCGAAGGCCCAGAACAGATTGCCCTTGATCGTGGCCAGGGTGCGCCGCGAGAGCCGGACGGCGTCGGCGGCCGAGCGCAGGTCCGAGCGCACCAGGGTCAGGTCGCCCGCCTCGATCGCCGCATCGGTGCCGCTTCCCATGGCCAGTCCGAGGTCGGCCTGGGCGAGGGCGGCGGCGTCGTTGACACCGTCGCCGACCATGGCGACGACGTGACCGTCCCGCTGCAGCCGCCGGACGGCGTCCACCTTGCCCTCCGGCATCACGCCCGCGACGACGTCCACGTCGGCGATGCCGACCTGTCGGGCCACCGTGGTCGCGGCCGCGGCGTTGTCGCCGGTCAGCAGCACCGGCCGCAGCCCGAGGGCGCGCAGCGCCGAGATCGCCTCGCGCGAGCTGGATTTCACGGTGTCGGCGACGACGAGGACGGCGCGCGCGGCGTCGCCGTCGGCCACCAGGACCGCCGTGCGGCCCGCCTGCTCGGCGGCAGTCGCGGCGTCCCGCAGGTCCTCGTCGATCCGGATCCCCTGCTCGCCCAGCCAGCTCGCCCGGCCCACGCGCACCGCCCGGCCGTCGACGGTGCCGGCGACCCCCAGGCCCTGGGCCGAGGTGAAGTCGGACGGCGTGCTCACGGCGGCGGGCTCCGGGGCGGCGGCCACGATGGCCGCGGCCACCGGGTGCTCGCTGCCGGACTCGACGTCCGCCGCCAGCGCCAGCGCCTGGCCGCGGGTGGTCCCCTCGGCGGTCACGACGTCCACCAGGCCCATCCGGCCCTCGGTGACGGTGCCGGTCTTGTCGAGGACGACGACGTCGACACGGCGGGTCTGTTCCAGGATCTCCGGCCCCTTGATCAGGATGCCGAGCTGGGCCCCGCGGCCGGTACCGACCAGCAACGCGGTCGGCGTGGCCAGGCCGAGGGCGCACGGGCAGGCGATGACCAGGACCGCGACCGCCGCGGTGAACGCCCGGGTGACGTCGCCGCCGACCACCAGCCAGGCCACCAGGGTGGCCGCGGCCAGCACGAGCACGACGGGGACGAAGACTCCCGAGATCCGGTCGGCCAGCCGCTGCACCGGGGCCTTGCCGCTCTGGGCGGCGGTGACCAGTCGGCCGATCTGGGCGAGCCGGGTCTGCTCGCCGACGGCGACCGCCCGCAGCACCAGGCGACCGGAGGTGTTCACGGTGGCGCCGGTGACGTCGTCGCCCGGGCCGACCTCGACGGGCACCGGTTCGCCGGTGAGCAGCGAGGCGTCGACCGCGCTGTGGCCCTCGATCACCTCGGCGTCGGTGGCCACCTTCTCGCCGGGACGGACCACGAACTCGTCCCCGACCTGCAACGCCGCGATCGGAACCCGCTCCTCGACCCGGGTGCCGTCCGGCGCGCCGGGCGTGGCCGGACGCAGCACGGCCACGTCCTTGGCGCCCAGGTCGAGCAGGGCGCGCAGCGCGGCCCCGGACCGACGTTTGGCGCGCGCCTCCAGGTAGCGGCCGGTGAGCAGGAAGGTGGTCACCCCGGCCGCGGTCTCCAGGTAGAGGTCGGCGGCGTTCACGCCGTCCGCGCGCATGGCCGCCATCGACGCCATGGTCATGCCCGAGTCGCCGGTGGCGGTGAACAGCAGCGCGTACAGCGACCAGGTGTAGGCGGCGATCACACCGAGGCTGACCAGGGTGTCCATGGTGGTGGCGCGGTGCCGGGCGGTGACCGCGGCCGCGCGATGGAACGGCCAGGCACCCCAGATCGCCACCGGCGAGGCCAGCACCAGGCTGATCCACTGCCAGTTGCGGAACTGCAGTGCCGGGATCATCGCCAGCGCGATGACCGGAACCGTGAGCGCGGCGCTGACCAGCAGCCGCTGCCGCAGGGATGCCGCCTCGTCGTGCGCCGGTGCCGCGGCGGCGTTCGGTTCGGCGCCGTCCGCGTGGCCCGTCCCGGTGTCGGACGGCGCGGCCGAGGGCAGCGCGGCGCCGTAGCCCGCCTGTTCCACGGTGGTGACGAGCGAGGTCGGGTCGAGGTCCTCGGGGAAGGAGACGTGGGCGGTCTCGGTGGCGTAGTTGACCGAGGCGACGACGCCGTCCATGCGGTTGAGCTTCTTCTCGATCCGGGCGGCGCAGGAGGCGCAGGTCATGCCCTGCACCGGCAGGTCGAGTTGACGCAGGACGACGATCGGCTCGGCGGCCTCGGAGCCGGGGGTGGAGTGCGTCTCAGCCGTTGAGGAGCTCATACCCCGCCTCGTCGACCGCTTCGCGGACCGCCTGAGGGTCGAGTTCGCTCTCGCTGGTGACGGTGACCGTCGAGGTCCCGCCGGCGACCAGGTCGACGTCGACGCCGTGGACCCCCGAGATGGCGGTCAGCTCCTCGGTGACGTGCTTGGCGCAGTTGCCGCAGGTCATCCCGGCGACCTGCAGGGTGGTGGTGGCCATCTGGGGTTCTCCTCGGTCTCGGACCCGCTCGGGTCCCGCGGGTGAATGGGTGTGCTGCTCAGCTGCGGACCAGGCGGGCGATGGCGTCGGCGGCCTCCCGGACCTTCTCGGCGGCGGCCTCATCGGACTCCCTCGCCGCGTCGACGACGCAGTGGCCCACGTGGTCCTCGAGCAGCCCCAGGCCGACGGCGTGCAGGGCCTTGGTGACCGCGGAGATCTGGGTCAGGACGTCGATGCAGTAGGTGTCCTGCTCGACCATGCGCTGGACGCCCCGGACCTGTCCCTCGATCCGGCGCAATCGCTTGAGGTAGTCGTCCCTGCTGCCCGTGTAGCCGGCCATCGGTGCCCTCTCTGCCGTGGGTCCGCAGCAACGACTATACCCCTGACGGGTATTCCCATCGCGCGGATGTCGGCCGAGCACTTCGCCACCAACGCGGTACCGCTGCCCCGCAGAGACGGCGATCGGGGCGAGCGCGGTGTGGCCGGCTCACCCCAGGGCGGCGCGGCGCCGACGCAGACTCGCCCACATCTCGTCGAGTCGGCCCTTGACCTCGGCCAGCCGCGCGTCGGCGGCCGCCGGTTCCATCTGGCCCTTCTCCCGTTGTCCGCGGATCCACAGTTCCTCCGCGGCCAGGCCTTGGATGACGTCCAGGATGTCCTTGTCGATGTCCTTGTCCTCCATGACGGCCTCCAGTCGCGCACGGGATCGCCGCGCATACATTCGGTGACGAGCAGGTCCACTCTGACCGACGCTACGGTGCCGTGCCAACCCTTGGTGGGGTCACTGGTCCCATGACCGGGCCGCCGATCCCCACCAGCAGATAGGCCTCGGCGACCAGGATCACCGCCACGGCCGCCCACGCCCGCCCCGGGATCGGCACGGCGTAGCGGAACCGGTCCAGCAGCAGGACGCCGATCTGCAGGGCCACCACCCAGCCCAGCGTCACCAGGGCGAGTTCGGCGTACTGCAGGCTGGAGGCGTACACCCAGAACAGCAGCACGAAGGCGACCACGCCGAGCGTGGCATGCCCCACGGAGCGTCGGAGAACGGCCTCCTTGGCCGCGTAGGCGCCGACCAGGTCGAGCGCCGCGAGCACCGTCATCGCCAGGACGGCCACGGCCGGCGGCGACCAGGAGGCGGGAACGCGAATCACCATGGAACGAGCCTCGCCGCCGTTGTCAGGCCCGGGTCAGTGCCGGGTCAGCACGGGTCAGCCCGGGGCGGTATGGGGCGGCACGGGAGGTGGGCATCCCCAGGGCCGGCTGTCCCTAGGCTGACGGCATGACGATCGAGCTCCCGGTCACGGTGGCCGTCGACGGCGGCGTGGCCCAGGTCCGACTCGACCGGCCGGACAAGCTGAACGCCCTGACCCTCGACACCCTCGACGCCCTCGTGACCCTCGCCCACGACCTGGCCCGCGACCGGACCCTTCGCGGCGTCGTCCTCGCCGGTGAGGGGCGATCGTTCAGCGCCGGACTCGACTTCGCCACCGTGCTGAAGGATCCCCGCCGGATCGCCACCGCCTTCCTGCCCCGGCCCTGGCGGGGGACGAACACCTTCCAGGAAGCGTGCTGGGCCTGGCGCCGGATCCCGGTGCCGGTCGTGGCGGCCGTTCACGGGCACTGTTTCGGCGGCGGTCTCCAGCTGGCCCTCGGGGCGGACTTCCGGATCACCACCGCCGATGCGCGATGGGCGGTGCTCGAGGCAAAGTGGGGACTGGTTCCCGACATGAGCGGCATCCAGGCCCTCTCGCAGCAGGTCGGCATGGACGTGGCCAAGCGGCTGACGATGACCG
>CAYYCE010000007.1:3811-21212 GCA_964469635.1 uncultured Kineosporiaceae bacterium | reverse complement strand
CGCATCCAGGGCGGCCTCGGCGACCGAGGCCCGGGTGGTGTCGATGCCGACCACCAGGCCGGCCCCGGCCAACGACCTCACCACCGGCAGCACCCGCCGCCGCTCCTCGGCCACGGGCACCCGCCCGGCCCCCGGGCGCGTCGACTCCCCGCCCACGTCCAGCAGGTCGGCGCCGTCGGCCGCCAACCGCAGCCCATGCTCCACGGCCGCGTCCGGCTCGAACCACTCGCCACCGTCGCTGAAGGAGTCCGGGGTGACGTTGACGACCCCCATGACCAGACATCGGGTCGCGGCGGTCAGGTTCTGCGGCATGCCGACGAGGTCGCCCACGTCGGTCACCCTACGACCCCCGCCCGGACGCGCGGCCTCCCGAGGCGGCCCCCGGCGTCCGGCTGTCCACACCCTGTGGCCGCGATCGTTCGGAGGTTGTGCACAAGACCTCCCGCACGAGCCGTCGGCGTGTCCACAGGTCGTCCACACGGAGTCCCGCCACCATCCACAGGCCGCATCGTTGGATTCGACGAAAGCCGTTGGCCCACAACGGATATCACCGTCGGGTAACGAACTGGAAATCTTCGGCCATCCCCTTGCCAACCGCCGGGCGACGCGAGTAGACATCTCCCCACGTCCACCGAGGGTGGGTTCGGATCCTCCGGGGCGACCCGGGTGAGCAGGCCCCGACCCTCGGCGGACGTGGATGCGGAGAACGAACGGAACGCGTCGCCCGACGCGCTCGTGGCGTGGTACCTGACCTCAGGCGCCACCGTCTCGGGTCGTCGGTCGACAGTCGCGACTGGCACGCGATGAGTCCCGTTGCGGACCGTGTCACCGGTTGTCTGCGGCTGCTCGCCGGGGGTCACGACCCCTGGCGAGGGCGGCGGTCCGGAGTTACGGGAGCTGTCGGCTACGGCGGATCTCGGACACCGGCGGCTTGGGGTGCCACCCCCCGCAACCGCCGCGGCGGGTTCCCACGGGAGCGCGACGCGACGGACACAGCCACAGGGCAAGGCCCCTCCAACTCGTACTTGGAGGGGCCTTGTCGCATGTCTACCCCCGGATCCGCCCTCCCCGAAGCCGACACGCCCGAAGGCGTGGCGGCTTCGGGCACCCAGAGCTTCGTGGCCCTGCGGGGTGTCACCAGGGCCGTGATGAACGAGACACTAACTCCATGGGTCGAGTCGGTGAACAGCGGCGGTTGGCCGGGTGGCACCAGATGCGGCACTACAAACGCGAGTACGCCACGGGCGACCTGCTCGCGGGACTGCTCGTGGCGGCGCTCGCCGTTCCGCAGTCCCTCGGGTATGCCGCGGTGGCTGGGGTCCCGGTGCAGGTGGGGCTCTACACGCTGCCCCCCGCGCTGCTCACCTACTCCCTGTTCGGCAGTTCCCGCGTGCTGTACGTCGGCCCGGTCTCCACCGTCACCGTGCTGACGGGTTCCATCGTGCGACAACTCTCCGGCGGGGACGTCGAACGGGCCGCGGCACTCACCTCTGCGCTGGCCCTGATGGCCGGGATCATCCTGCTGGTCGCCGGGGTGGCCCGCATCGGATGGGTCGCCCAATTCCTCAACCAGCCGATCGTCATGGGGTTCGTCACCGGGCTCGTGGCGTTGGTGATCATCGGCGAGATCCCGGGGCTGCTGGGACTGCCGACCCCCAGCGGGGCGTTGCTGGATCGCGTGGTGGCCCTGGTCAGGACGGCACCGCAGGCGCATGGGGTGACCCTTCTCATCTCCCTCTCCGCCCTCGCGATGCTCTTCGGTGGCCAGCGCCTGGCACCCAGGGTCCCCTGGGCACTGTTGGTGCTGTTCGCGGGGATCGCGGTCTCCAACTATGCCGATCTGGCGGGCCAGGGCGCCCGCGTGGTCGGCGAGGTGCCCGACGGCCTGCCGCTGCCGACCCTGCCCCGGGTCGGGCTCTCGGACGTCGGGAACCTGGTCATCGGCGGCATCGCCGTCGCGGGTGTCGGGATCGCCGAGGGTCTGGCGGCCGCGCGGACCTTCGCCGGCACCAGTTCCCGCGAGAAGTTGCACGACGACACCGAACTGGTCGCCAACGGGGTGGCCGACCTGGCCGCCGGACTGTTCGGCGGCATGGGGGTCGCGGGCAGCCTGTCCAAGACGGCGGCCAACGCCCGGGCCGGGGCGCGCACCCAGATGAGCAGCATCGCCTCGGCGGTCGTCGTCATCCTGTTCGTGCTCTTCGCCACCCGGCTGATCGCTCCACTGCCGCGCGCCGTCCTGTCGGCGATCGTCATCCACGCCGTGTGGGGGTTGCTGCAACCGAGGGAGTTCGGTCGCTACCGGTCGATCCGGCGCAACGACGGCGTCGCCGCCCTGGTGGCCTTCGGCGGCGTCCTGGCGCTGGGACCCATGAACGGCCTGCTGCTTGCCATCGGCCAATCGCTGGCCGGCCTGGTCTATCGCTCGATGCAGGTCTCGGTGGACGAGATGGGCAGGGTCCCCGGGGAGAAGGCCGCCTGGGGCTCCCTGGCCCACGACTCCACCCGCAGGCGGGTGCGCCGCATCTGCGTGGTACGACCCGACGGGCCCATCTTCTGGGCCAACGCGGTCACGGTCTTCGACCGCATCCGCGAGCGGATCGCCGAGCGGCCGGACGCCGCCGTGGTCCTGCTCGATCTCGAGGCGACCAACCAGATGGACACCACGACGGCCGAACAACTGGACGGTCTGATCACCGATCTGCAGGCGAGGCAGGTCCAGCTCTACCTGGTGCGGGTGTTCCGCAACGTGCGCGAGGTGCTCGACCGCGCCGGAGTCCTCGACCGGGTGGGCGAGGACCGGCTCTGGCACTCGATCTCGGCCGGGGTCAAGGCGGCCAAGGCCTCACCCGAGTTCGGCTTGGCCCGCTTCGTCGAGGCGGTCGAGGCCCAGACGGCGACCGAGGGCGGGTTCGAGGAGGAGCCCGACGACGCTGCCGACACCGCGGGCGGGGACGGGTCGGGTGCGGACGCCGAGGAGCACATCGCCGGCCGGTGGCACCCGAGGGAGGCGCTGGGCGGGGCCGCCGTGCGTCTGGGGCGGGTCATCGCGGCCCCGCTGCGGAACGGCCCCTCCGGGGACGACGACACGGCCGAGCCCGACGGGTCCGAGGCGGCCGGGCGCGACGACGACCGGGGCACGAGCCCGCTCTCGTAGCCCCGACTGCGAGGGCACCGACGTGACTCCAGCCGGCACCGCTAGGCGCGACCGAGGATCAGGGACATCGCCTCGGCACGGGTCGCCGACTTGCGCAGCAGCCCCCGCACCGCCGAGGTCACCGTGCGGGAGCCGGGTTTGCGCACCCCGCGCATCGACATGCACAGGTGCTCGCACTCCATCACGACGATCACGCCGCGCGGCTGCAGCGTGTCCATCAGTGCATCGGCGATCTGTGTGGTGAGCCGCTCCTGGACCTGGGGACGCCGGGCGTAGACGTCGACCAACCGGGCGAGCTTGCTCAGCCCGGTGATCCGTCCGTCGGAAGCCGGGATGTAGCCCACGTGGGCCACCCCGTGGAAGGGCACCAGGTGATGCTCGCAGCAGGAGAACACCTCGATGTCCTTCACCAGAACCATCTCGTCGTGCCCGAGATCGAAGGTGGTGGTCAGGACGTCCTTGGGCTCCTGCCACAGCCCCGAGAACATCTCGGCATAGGCCCTTGCGACCCGCCCGGGGGTCTCCACGAGCCCGTCCCGGGCGGGGTCCTCGCCGATGGCGAGCAGGATCTCCCGAACGGCGCGCTCGACCCGGACGGAGTCGTACGGAGGCCGTTCGCGATCCGTGCTCAGTGCGTCTCTCCCGCCTCGGGGCCGCCGGACAGGTCGGAGACCCCGGCCGAGCCGATCCCGGCGCTGTGGCCGTTGGCGGCGGCCCGCTCCGCCGGGGTGAGCACCGGAGGGACGTTCGAGACCGCACGCTGGTCGCTCGAGAGCCACACCGGACGCTGGGGCCGCTTCACGACCTCGGTGAAGATCTCGGCCAGCTCGTCCTTGTTCAGGGTCTCCTTCTCGAACAGGGCGAGCACCAGCATGTCGAGCACCTGGCGGTTGTCGTTCAGGGCGTGCCACGCCTCGTCGTGCGCCGCCTCGACCAGCCGACGCACCTCCTCGTCCACGACGCCGGCGACCTCTTCGGAGTAATCCCGCTGGTGGCCCATGTCCCGGCCGAGGAAGACCTCGCCCTGCGGCTGGCCCAGCCTGATCGCCCCCACCCGCTCGGACATGCCGTACTGGGTCACCATGGCCCGCGCGATGGAGGTCGCCTTCTCGATGTCGTTGCTGGCACCGGTGGTCGGGTCGTGGAAGACGAGTTCCTCGGCCACCCGGCCGCCGAGCGCGTACGAGAGCTGGTCGAGCATCTCATTGCGCGTGGTGGAGTACTTGTCGTCGATAGGCATCACCATCGTGTACCCGAGCGAGCGGCCACGGGGAAGGATCGTCACCTTGGTCACCGGATCGGTGTGGCGCAGCGCCGCCGCCACCAGGGCGTGTCCGCCCTCGTGGTAGGCGGTGATCTTCTTCTCCTTCTCGCTCATGATCCGGGTGCGCTTCTGCGGACCTGCGACCACGCGGTCGATGGCCTCGTCCAGCGCCCGGTCGTCGATCAGCCGGGCACCCGCCCGGGCGGTGAGCAGGGCCGCCTCGTTGAGCACGTTCGCCAGGTCGGCGCCGGTGAAGCCGGGGGTCCGTCGGGCGACCGCGCGCAGATCCACGGACGGCGCCATCGGCTTGCCCTTGGCGTGGACCTGGAGGATCCGCTCCCGGCCGCCCATGTCGGGCGCGTCGACGGCGATCTGGCGGTCGAACCGGCCCGGCCGCAGCAGCGCGGGGTCGAGGATGTCCGGCCGGTTGGTGGCGGCGATCAGGATGACGTTGGTCTTGACGTCGAAACCGTCCATCTCGACCAGCAACTGGTTGAGGGTCTGCTCGCGCTCGTCGTGTCCCCCGCCCAGACCGGCGCCGCGGTGCCGGCCGACGGCGTCGATCTCGTCCACGAAGACGATCGCCGGGGCGTTCTGCTTGGCCTGGTCGAACAGGTCACGCACCCGGCTGGCGCCGACGCCGACGAACATCTCGACGAAGTCCGAGCCGGAGATCGAGTAGAACGGCACGCCCGCCTCGCCGGCGACCGCCCGCGCCAGCAGGGTCTTACCGGTACCGGGCTGGCCGTACAGCAGCACGCCCTTGGGGATCTTCGCCCCGACGGCCTGGAACTTGGCCGGCTCGGAGAGGAACTCCTTGATCTCCTGCAGCTCCTCGACCGCCTCGTCGGCGCCGGCCACATCGGCGAAGTTGACCTTGGGCATGTCCTTGCTGACCAGCTTCGCCCGCGACTTGCCGAAGTTCATCACCCGGGACCCGCCGCCCTGCATCTGGCCCATGAGGAACCAGAACAGACCCAGGATCAGCAGGATCGGAAGCACCGTGATCAGCAGGCTGCTCCACCAGGAGGGTGTGGCGATCCGGTCGTTGTAGCCGTCGCTCGGCGGGTGCTCGTCCAGCAGCCGGACCAGTTCGGGACCGCGGGCCTCGACGTAGTAGGCCATCACCCGGTCCTTGCCGTCCTGGGCCGACTTCAGCACGAGTTCGACCCGCTGGTCGCCGCCGATGACGGTGGCCGACTTCACCTTGTCCTCGCTGATCAGTCGGACCACCGTGGAGGTGCTCACCTGGGAGAACTGGTTGGGGGTCAGTGCGCGGGCGCCGATCATCAGCACGATCACGCCGATGATCAGCCAGATCACCGGGCCGCGAGTGAGTCGCTTGAGGTCCATCACGCGGGGCGGGCGCCCCGTCCCTCCTGGTCGCTGGGTCGGCCGTTGCATCGGGCGGGCCGAAGGCTGTCGTGGGCTTCGCTGTCGTCGGAGACTTCGGTCCCGTGACGTCGACGGTACACGTCGTCCCTGAAGAAACGTTGGGCGCGAACTGTGTTGTTCCGGCCCCGGGCGCCCGGGTTGTTCGCCCTGGGCGAGACCGCAGGCCCGGGCATCGCCGGATCGGGCCGGGCGGGCGGACCGGTCAGGCCGAGTACATGTGCGGCGCCAGCGTGCCCACCACGCGAAGATTCCGGAATCGTTCGGAGTAGTCCAGGCCGTACCCGACGACGAACTCGTTGGGAATGTCGAAGCCGATGTACCTCAGGTCCACCGCCACCTTCGCCGCGTCCGGTTTGCGCAGCAATGTGCAGACCGCGACGGACGCCGGTCCCCGCGAGGACAGGTTGGCGAGCAGCCACGACAGCGTGAGCCCCGAATCGACGATGTCCTCGACGACGAGCACGTGCCGGCCCGAGATGTCGCGGTCCAGGTCCTTCAGGATGCGCACCACACCCGAGGACTTGGTGCCCGATCCGTAGGAGGAGACCGCCATCCAGTCGGTCTCGACCGAGGTGTGCAGGGTGCGCGTCAGGTCCGCCATCACCATCAGGGCACCCTTGAGCACCCCCACCAGCAGCGGGTTCTTGCCGGCGTAGTCGCGGTCGATCTCGGCGCCGAGTTCGACGAGCCGGTCGCGGATCTGCTCCTCGGTCAACAGCACGGCCGTCAGGTCTCCGACCATGTCGCTGGCGTCCACAGCACTCCATGTGTCGATTCGCCGGTCCCAGCGTGCCGGCCCGTCACGCAGGGCCGGGGACGCGGCGGTCGAGGGCAAGCCTGCCACACACGCGAGCCGCCACCACGCCCCCGGGCAGATCGACGGGCCGTTGTCCGCGCCAGCCGGTCACCAGGGCGTCCACCGCCAGGACGTGCGAGCGGCCCACGGAACCCGCCGGAGCGCCCGCACGGCGCAGCGCGAGCAGCAGGGCCCGGCGCCGGACGGCGTCCGGGGCCCCGGCCAGCCGCCGGACGTCGTAGGAATCCGCAGGCCCCGGCGTCCGAGCGGCATCGGCCAGTTCGGCGGCGAGCGACTCCAACGCCTCGGCGTCCTCACGGGCCATCTCACCGGTGCGGACCAGGGCCTCGACGATCCCCGGCCCGAGCGCCTCCTCCAGGGTCCGCATCGCCGCGCGCACCCGGGGGCGGGCATAGGCCGGGTCGTCGTTGGCCGGGTCCCGCCAGGGATCGAGACCCGACGCACGACAGGCCCGCTCGGTCGTCCCCCGCCGCAGCGCCAGCAGCGGACGACGGAACTCGACGCCCGCCTCGGCCGGGGTCCTTCGGAGGCCGGCCGACGTCCGTCGGGAGGCCATCCCGGCCAGCGAACGGGCACCCGAACCGCGTGCCAGCCCGAGCAGGACCGTCTCGGCCTGGTCGTCCGCGGTGTGCCCCAGCAGCACGGCGGCGGCGCCCAGGCGGCGGGCGGCGCCCTCGAGGGCGTCGTACCGGGCGCGTCGGGCCGCGGCCTCGGGACCACCGTCGCGGCCGGCGGTGTCGACCGTGATCACCTCGACGGGGTCCAGCCCGAGCCGGCGACACCGCGAGGCCGCGCGGTCGGCGACCGCCGCCGAATCGGGGTGCCAGCCGTGATCCACGACGACGGCCCCTGCGCGCAGGCCCGGGGCACCCCCACGGCGACCCGCCCGGGCGGCCAGGAAGGCGGTGGCGGCGGCCAGGGCGAGCGAGTCCGCTCCCCCGCTGCAGGCCACCAGGACCAGCGAGCCGCCGGCCAGGTCCCCCACCGCGGCGGCGACCGCGGTCCGGGTCGAGGCGACCGCCGGATCCGGCCCGGTCACCGGGTCAGCCGTGGACTCGGCGGACCCACGCGGTCGGGTCCGCGATCTCCTCGGGCCGCGGCAGGTGGCCCGGTTCGATCCAGACCGCGTTGAACGACTCCACACCCACCTTGGCGACCACCTCGCGGACGAACCGGGCGCCGTCGGCGTACTGGCGCATCTTGCCGTCCATGCCGAGCAGCCGACGCAACAGCCGGTCGAGGGCACCCCGACCGGCCCGCCGCTCGGTGAACCGGGACCGGATGGTGGCCACCGAGGGCACCACCTGCGGACCGACCTCGTCCATCATCACGTCGGCATGACCCTCGAGCAGGGACATCACGGCGGCCAGCTCGGCCAACCGGTGACGCTGCTCGGGTGTCTGGACGGCGTCCAGCAGGGGCGAGCCGGTGACCCCCGGCTCGCGCCGTCCCCGGACCAGGTCGGGCAGCGTCCGGGCCGCCGCCGCCAGACGCGCGGCCAGCTGCCCGGGATCGACGAGCAGATCGGCGGCCATGCCGCGCACCCCCGCCAACAGGTGGTCGGCCAACCACGGTGTGGCACCGAACTGCACCCGGTGGGTCTCCTCGTGCAGGCAGACCCAGAGCCGGAAGTCGTCGGGGTCGACGGCGAGGTCCCGCTCCGCCGCCACCACGTTGGGCGCCACGATCAGCAACCGCCCCGGGGTGGCGAAGGGGTCGTACTGTCCCAGCACGCGCGAGCCCAGGAAGCCGAGCAGGGAACCCAGCTCGGCGCCGCTGATCCGGCTGCCGACGGCGGCCAGCGAAGACGACGGCAGCTTCTCACCACGACGGCGAAAAACCTCTGCCACAACGGGTTCGAGCAACGAGCGGAACGCCTCGCCGTTGGCGACGGCCCAACCGCGCCGATCGACGACGCTGAGCCGGTGGGCATCGGCGGAGACCTGAAGGCCGCTGACCCGGGCGATGTGCGGCACGGCCGCGGCGGCGGCCCGGCGCAGGTCGGCCACCGCTTGGGCGGCCTCGCCGGCGGGCAGCGCGGGCCCGGCGCCGGCCACCCTCGCGGCGGTTCGCGCGGCGAGGTCCCAGTCCACCAGGAGATCCACCGGCGCCGTGGTCGTCATGGGCCCACCGTACGTGGCCTCAGCCGCACCCGCAGCGGGCCAGAGCGGCCGCCGTCCGGTCCAGCGCGGCCCGGGCCGGTTCGGTGGCCGGCACCCGGTCGGCCAGCACTGCGAAGCCGAGTTGTCGCCCGTCGGCATCGACAACGGTGCCCGCGAGCGCGCTCACCCCTGTCAGCGTGCCGGTCTTGGCCCTGACCACACCCACGGCGGGTCGGGTCGCGGTGGCGGCGAACCGCTCGGCAAGGGTCCCCGAGGCGCCGGCGATCGGCAGCCCGGTCAGCACCGGGCGCAGTTCCGGATGCTCCGGGGAGGCCGCCAGCGCCAGCACCCGGACCAGGGTGTGTGCCCCGATGGCATACCCCGACCCCAGACCGCTGCCCCCGGCCATCGTCTGCCCGGTGACCTCGACGCCGAGTCGTCCGATCCGCTCCAGGACCGCACGGCCGGCCCCGGAGAACGTGGTCGGGAGGTTGCTGCTGGCCGCCGTCAGCCGCGCCAACGCCTCCGCAACGGTGTTGTCGCTCTCGGTCAGCGCCTCCTCGACCAGATCCGCCAGCGGGGCCGACAGCACTTCGGCCACCTGTTCGGCCCCCGCCGGTGCGCTGGCGCGGGTGGGCCCGCCGGTGACCGCCATGCCGTGGGCCCGCAGCCGGGTCACGAAGGTCGTCGCCGCCGCCATCGCCGGGTCCGCCGCCCGGGGGAAGGGATGGCCCGGAGCGGTCCGCCGACCGGGTGTCGCGTTGCCGGAGTCCAGGGCCAGGGCGGTCACCGGGGCGACGAAGCCGCCGGCGACGTCCCCGCCGCTCCAGTCGGGACTGCGGGCGGGACCGGCGAACGCGGTGTCGTCCAGCCGCACCGTCACCGAGGTCCGTCCGGCCGAGCGCAGCGCCGAGACGGTCGCGGCCGCGAGATCGTCCAGACCGGCGTGGCCGATCACCGAGTCCTGCCGGCCCCGCCCCGGGGCGAGCAGGACGTCGCCGCCGCCGACCAGCACGATCTCGCCGGCGTCGCCCGAGACCACCCGGGTGGCGAGCCGGTCCTGCGGCCCCCGCAGCGACAGCACCGCCGCCGCGGTGAGGATCTTGGCCGTCGAGGCCGGCGCCGCGGCACGGTCGGCGGACCGGCTCAGCAGCGAACGACCGTCGGCCAGGTCGACCACCTCCGCCGAGACCGACGGGCCGAGCGCCGCCCCGGCCAGCACCGGGTCGAGCGCGGCGGCCAGCGGGTCGCGGCCGGGGACCGCGGCGGCGGCGTCCAGCCCCGGCAGCACCGCCGCCGGTCGCAGCGGAACCAGTGCCCCGGGGACCGGCGGGGCCGCGGGCGCGGTGGCCGCCGTGGGCGGCGGGACCGTCGCCAGAGCCACGACCAGCGCCACGACCAGCGGGGGAACCGGGCCGGCGGCGGCTCCGGCGACCGTTCGGCGCACGTTCCCTCCCATGGCCGGCACCTGCCCGGTCGGCCCGGGCACCGGTCTGCGACAGTAGTCTCCAGTAGATGGGGCGGCAGTCTCCTGCAGATGCGGCGGTGCGGCATGGGCCGCAGGGCGAAGGGAAGGTCCGTGGAGTTCGACGTCACGATCGAGATCCCGGCAGGGCAGCGCAACAAGTACGAGGTCGACCACCACACCGGACGGATCCGGCTGGACCGCATGCTGTTCACCTCCACCCGGTACCCGCACGACTACGGCTTCATCGAGAACACCCTGGGCGAGGACGGCGACCCTCTGGATGCGCTGGTGCTCCTGTCGGAGCCCACGTTCCCGGGCTGTCTGATCGCCTGCCGGGCCGTCGGCATGTTCCACATGCGCGACGAGGCCGGCGGTGACGACAAGGTGCTCTGCATCCCGACGAACGATCCGCGCAACGCCCACATCCGGGACCTGGACGACATCTCCGACTTCGACCAGTTGGAGATTCAGCACTTCTTCGAGACCTACAAGGACCTCGAGCCGGGCAAGAGCGTGGAGGGCGCCCACTGGGCCGGGCGCGAGGAGGCCGAGGCCGAGGTGCTGCGCTCCCGCGAGCGGTTGACCGCCGCGAAGGCCAAGGGCCCGGCCGCCGGTGCCGCCAACCCGCGCCGGGTGCGGGGTCTGCCCGGCCGACCCCTGACTGCCCGGCTCGCCGTCCGGGGTCGCGCCTGGCATCCTCGACGACATGGGTTTCGCCATGCCCGACCCGGAGGACCCCACCGCCATGGTGGGGTTGAGCTACGCCGGACTGTTCGTGCTCGGCGAGCGCGGCAGCGTGTTCGATCTGCTGACCGAGCGCCGGTTCAGCGGTTGGCTGGGCCCCCAGGAGGACGCCTGGATACTGATCGTGCCGGAACCGGGCGGTGGAGCGGTCGCGGGCGACGGGACGACGCTGACGGCCCTGGCCGCAGACCTCGCCAGGGAGCTGGGCACGGTGACCGTCGCGGCCCGGGTGGAGTTCGACCGGGTGCTGCGCCTGAACGGTTGGGACGGCACCGACGACCACCGCCGGGAGGATCCCGAGGATCTGGGCGCCTACGTCAGCGACCCGAGCGCGGACGCCGAGGACGACGAGGAGATCTACCCTGAACCGGACGGCGCCCACCACGCCCCCGCCTATGTGCGGGCCTGCCGCCCGGCCGCGGGCGACGAGGTGGCCGAGGAACTCGAGAAGATCCTGGCCGAGGAACTGGACACCGACGCGGTCTTCGAGTCCGAACGGCTCGACGCGGTACTGCGGCTGCTCGGCCTGCCGCGCTGGCTGATCTCCTCCGACTCGCTCCCCGGCGACGTCCCGGCCGGGCCGCGCCGGCAGGAGCTGACCCGGCTGGGGGCCGGGCGCGAGGGCGTTCCGGGGCGCATGGCCGGCAGGGTGGCGTCCGTGCTGCGACGGCGCCGGCGCACCGCCGAGTGATCGGATGGCCGGGTGGCCGGCCGGCACACCTGGTTCAAGTCGTTCACCACACCCAGCCGGTCCCGCACACCCTGACGGGATCGCTCAGGACAGGACGCGCAACCGGATCGTCTCGGGGAGCTTCTCCAGCACCTCGCAGGTGGCCTCGGTCAGTTCCGCGCCGACGTCCGTGATGACGTAGCCGATCTCCCCCCAGGTACCGAGGAACTGGGCGTCGATGTTCACGTCGTCGGCCGCCAACAACCCGTTGATCTGGGCGAGCACCCCCGGGGTGTTGCGGTGGACATGCACGATCCTGTGCCCGCCGGTCGTCTCGGGCAGGGCGAGCCCGGGCAGGTTGACCGACATCGAGGTCGAGCCCCACCGCACGTAGTCGGCGAGCTTGCCGCCGACGAACGCGCCGATGTCGTGCTGCGCCTCCTCGGTCGATCCGCCGATGTGTGGGGTGAGGATCACGTTCGGCAGGCCGCGCAGCGGCGAGACGAACTCCTCGCCGGGGGACTTGGGCTCCTTGGTGAAGACGTCGACGGCGGCCCCCGCCAGGTGACCCGAGACCAGGTGGTCACGCAGCGCCTCGTAGTCGACCACGAACCCGCGGGAGAGGTTGAGGAAGATCGCCCGCTCGCGCATCAGCGCGAACTCGCGCTCGCCGAACAGGCCGCTGTTACCCGCCCGGCCGTCGACGTGGAGGGTGACGATGTCGGCCGAGGAGAGCAGCTCCTCGAGGCTCTCGCAGCGGCGGGCGTTGCCGAGCGCCAACCTGTCGGCGGTGTCGTAGAACATGACCTGCATGCCCAGGTTCTCGGCCAACACCGAGAGCTGGGTGCCGATGTTGCCGTAGCCCACGATGCCGAGCCTCCGACTGCGCACCTCGTGGGCCCCGGAAGCCGACTTGCGCCAGATCCCGGCGTGCATCGCCTGGTCCTTCTCGGTCAGCCGGCGGGTCAGGGCGATGATCTCTGAGATCGCCAGCTCGACCACGGATCGGGTGTTGGAGAACGGGGCGTTGAACACCGCGATGCCGCGCTGCGCGGCGGCGGCCAGATCGATCTGGTTGGTCCCGATGCAGAACGCCCCGACGGCGAGCAGGTCATCGGCGGCGTCCAGAACCGCCTCGGTCACCACGGTGTTCGACCGGATCCCGAGTACCTGGACGCCGTCCAGGGCCGCGATCAGGTCGTCCTCGCGCAGCGCCTCGCCTCGTCGGTCGACCTCGAACCCGGCCTGGGCGAGCGCCTGGGCGCCCTCGGGGTGGATGTTCTCGAGGTGCAGCGCCCGCAACTGGGCGGGTCGGGTCGACATCACAGGACGTGCTCCGTCTGGGTGGGGTACCGGGGCCGGCGCGGCCTCGTCGAGGGACCGACGACCGTGGCGGCGGCCTCAGGGTAACCGGCGCCGCGCCCCCGGCCTCAATCGGGCAGCGGGACGACGTCCACGGCGACGGCGAGGGTGGACACGCTGCCCTCGGAGAAGATGACCCCGGTGAGCGGCGGCACGTCCGCATAGTCGCGCCCCCAGGCGGTGACCACGTAGGACTCGTCGACGACCCGGTCGTTGGTCGGGTCCAGGTCGACCCAGCCGAGCCCGGGCAGCAGCACCGAGACCCAGGCGTGCGAGGCGTCGGCGCCCAGCAGCTTCGGCTTGCCCGGCGGCGGTTGGGTCTCCAGGTAGCCGCTGACGTACCGGGCGGACAGGCCGGCCGACCGCAGCGCGGCCAGGGCGAGGTGGGCGAAGTCCTGGCAGACTCCCTCGCGGCCGCGCAGCACCTCGCCCAGGGAGGTGCTCACCGACGTCACGCCCGGGCGGTACCTGAAATCGGTGTAGATCCGCCGGATCAGCTCGCGCGCGGCCTCCCCCACGGGACGGCCGGGCAGGAACACCCCGGCGGCGAAGGCGCGGACGGCGCTCGCGGCGCCGTCCCGGTCGTCCGCCAACGGGACGTGCCCGGTCGGCAGCCGGAAATCGCGGGCCCACAGCGTCTCCCGGCCGGAGGCCTGCTGGAGAGCCTCCTCGCCCGCGTGCTCCCAGCCGGTCCGGCACTCCTCCAACGGGACCGGCGGACGATCGATCACCACCCGGCTGGCGGAGGTCACGACCAGCTCGGTGTGGGGCGTCAGCACCTCGACGTAGGAGGTGCGGTTGCCGTAGAAGTCCTCCCACTGATGGATCAGTTCGGCCTCGGGGCTGACCCGGAGGGCGTGGTCGAGACGCCGCTGGCCGGCGTCGTCCCGCGGGGTCAGGTGGGTCCGGCCGTAGGACTCGGTGACCTCCTGCTCGTAGGAGTACCGGGTGGTGTGGGTCACCTGGTACCTGCGCGTCATTCGTTCCACCCCGAGATGGCCGCGGTGGCCCTGTGGGGGGTCAGATGTCCGAAGTGGGTCGCCTGCAACCGGCCCGCGAGATCGTCCAGGTCCGCCCGCAGCGCGTCCAGTGCGCGGACGAGCTCGGTCCGCCGACCGCCGTCCTCACCCCGGGACAGGGCCTGGAGATCCAGCTCGCGCAATCGGGCCGCCGCGGTCCGGGCACGGGTCTGCAGCGGCGCCGGGTCGCCGTCCGGCCCCGCCCGCTCCGGAATCGCCGAGAGGTCCTCGAGCAGCCGATCCAGTTGCAGCGCAACGGCCCTGGGGTTGCCCCGGTCGAGCAGCAGCAGTTCGAGGACGTCGGCGACCCGCACCGCACCGGGACGGTCCGGGTGACGGCGCCGGTGGGTGATGATGCTCTCGCCGACCACCAGCACGGCCTCGAGCACCATGGCCTGCACCGGTGCGGGGTGCACCACGTCCAGGGTCCGACGCAGCACGCCGAGCAGCTGACCCGCCCGTTCCAGCCGACGGCCCGCGTCCATGAACGCCCACCCCAGGTCCCGCACCATCGACTCGGCACCCAGCCCGGCCAGGGCCAGCAGTCCCTCCAGCACCCGGGCCAGCACCGGGGCGAGCGGGACGTCCCGCCCGGGTGTGGACCCGGCGGTCTCGGCCAGGACCCGTTCCAGGCTGCCCAGCACGATCCAGGTGTCCAACGAGAGCTGCTCGCGCACGACGTGGGCGGCGTCGAGGGTCGCGTGCACCGAGGCCGCCAGGCTGTCCGGCAGCCGCGGATCGGTGACCAGTGCGAACAGGTCCGGGTCGGTGCCCCGACCGGTCGGCAGCGCGGTCCGCAGCACCTCCAGAGCGACGGCTCCGGGGGTGCCCGGACGCGCGGTCCAGTCCTCGGCCAGGTCGTCGACCACCCGCAGCAGCCGCACCGTGTCCTCGGCCCGTTCGGCGAACCGGCCCAGCCGGAACAGGTTCTCGGCGGCGCGGGGCGGCAGCACCGAGGCCGCCGAGGCGGTGCCCGACCGCAGCGCCGCCCCCCCGCGGGGCCAGGCGAGCTCGACCGCGCCGGACTGCTCGGTCACGGCGTCGTGGGCGACCGGCACCCAGACGTCCTTGGCCGGCGCCAGAGCGCTGTTCGAGGCTGCCTCGTTGCCGACCTCACCGGCGATCCGGCCCAACCCGCCGGTCAGTACCCGGTACTCCCCCCGGTGGCCGACGGCGAAGCCGCGGAGGGTGAACCGGCGCGGCAGCAGGCCCCTCGAGGTGATGATGGGGGTGGTGCTGATCTCGAGCACCTCCTGGGCGCACCATGCCCGCGGGGCCGCCTCGATCCGCACCCGCAGGTCCGCCAGGGCGGCCTGGGAGAGCGTCGGGCCGTGCACCACCCCGGTTCCGCGGACCGGGCGGACCACCGGATGCAGCACCAGGGCCTCCAGGTGGGCGAGCACGTGACGCAGGGATCCCTCGTCGCCGCACCACCAGGACCGAGGTGCCGCGAGGATGAGCTCCTCACCCAGCAGCGCCCGGGCCGCGGCGGGCAGGTAGGGCGCAAGCCCCGGCGATTCCAGCAGGCCGGACCCGATCGGGTTGACCACCGAGACCGCGCCCCGCCGGGCGGCCTCCAGCAGACCGGGCACGCCCAGCTCGGAGTCGGCCCGCAGCTCCAGGGGGTCGGCGTCGGCGTCGCTCAGCCGGCGCAGGACGACGTCCACGGGTTCGAGCCGGCCCAGGGAGCGCAGGTAGACCCGCCCGGCGCGGACGGTGAGGTCCTCGGCGGTCACCAGTGGGTAGCCGAGCAGGGTGGCCAGGAAGGCGTGGTCGAACGGGGTGTGGGTGCTCGGGCCCGGGATCAGCAGCACCACGCGGGGGGCCTCGGCGGTGCTCGGCGCCACCTCCTGCAGGGCGAGCCGCAGGGCGTCGAAGAAGCTGCGCAGCCGGTGCAGCCGGGTGTCGCGGTACAGCCCGGGCAGCACCCGGCCCACCACCCGGCGGGCCTGGATCGCGTACCCGGCACCGGAGGGCGATGCGGTGCGGTCGGCCACCACGTGCCAGCCGCCGTCGCGGACGCGGACCAGATCGGTGGCGGTCAGCAGCAGCTGGTGGCCGCCGGGGAGCACCACCTGGTCGGCCTCGCGGACGAAGCCGGGGTGGCCCAACACCACCTCGGCGGGGATCACGCCGCGGTGCAACAGCGTTCGGGGGCCGTAGAGGTCGAGCGCCACGGCATCCAGCAGCCGCGCCCGCTGGGCCAGGCCGGCCTCCAACCGGGACCAGTCCGCGGGGTCGAGGACGACGGGCAGCGGGTCGAGCTGCCAACGCCGCGAGGCGCCCCCGCCGGTGAGGTCGTTGCCGTAGGTGACCCCCTCGTCCTCGACGAGCCGCTGGGCCTCGGCGCGCCGGGTGAGCAGGCCCTGCAGACCGATCAGGTCGACGGTGGCCGCCAGGTCGGCGGCATGCCCGTGGGGGCGTCCTTCGGGCCCGATCAGCTCATCGAGCGTCGAGGGTGCCTCCGCCGGCGCCCCCCCGCCCGCCGCGGCGTACGCCGAACTGAGTCTGGACGCGTGGTCCGGCTCTGACGACGCACCGGACCCGCTCACCGCGGCGAGTGTAGTGATGCCGCCCCGCCGAGGTCGCGCACTCGCGGCAGTCACACCGCCCAAGGGGAACGGTCGCCGCCGATCACGCCTCCAGACGCAGCGCCATCAGCGGACAGGCCGAGACGGCCGCCCGGGCGTCCTCCCACAGGTGCTCGGGCACCGGCAGCCCGTTGGCCGGCAGCGGGTTCCTGCCGGGGACCCTGGCCGGCATCGGGTACCCCCACGGGTCCTCGGCGAGCAGTTCGGGCAGCAGCTCGGTGCACATCCCCCGGCCGTCGCAGGTCACCCAGTCGACGTGCAGTCGGGCGCTCATCGGGTCCCTCCCAGGCAGCCACCGCGCAGGTGGGCGGCGACATCGTCGGCGAACGTGGTCAGCGCCGAACGCACCAACCGCACGGTGCCGTCGGGGTGGCGGCACGCCCCGCGCCCGGTGACCACGCCGGACAGCGCCTGCAGCTGGCCGGGCAGGCGTTGCAGCCGCAGGGCCGAGGCCGGGTCGGCCAGCCGGGTGAACTGCTCGGACAGCGCCGGCAGACCGAACTGGCACGGGCCGCACTGCCGGGCGCTCTGCCCGGCCAGGTAGCCCACGATCGATGCGGTGGCCGCGAGCGGGCATCCCCGCTGCGGCAGCGCCCAGAGGATGCCGGCGCCGGGGGAGGCCCCGAGGGGGCCCAGCCCGGCCCGCGACATCGTCACGTGGGCCAGCTTGGGGGCCGGCACCCAGGCCCCGTGGTAGCCCCCGACCAGGACGGCGCGCAGCGGCTCCGACGGCCCGCCGCCCATGGCCAGCAGCTCGGCCAGCGGGATCCCGTAGCCCGCCTCGACCACCCCCGGGGTGGTCACCGCGCCGC
>CAYYCE010000007.1:2701-3801 GCA_964469635.1 uncultured Kineosporiaceae bacterium | reverse complement strand
CAGCGACGTGGACGATTCTGTCGTCACGGTGACCGCCGCCCAGGGTGGCCAGGAAGGTGCCCGGTTCGTCCTCGGTGCCGGCCATGCGGAACCAGGTCGCCCCGTGGCGGGCGATCAGCGCCACATGGGCCAGGGTCTCGACGTTCTGCACGAGTGTGGGACGACCGTCCACGCCCCGCTCGGTGATCAACCGGCGCTTGGTCCGCGGCAGGGCCGGGCCGCCCTCGACCGCCGAGACGGCCGCCGACTCCTCGCCGGAGATGAACCCCTTCGGGGCCCGCACGATCTGCGTCGGGTACCGGTCGAGATCCGCGTGCTCGCGCTCGGCGAGCGCCGCGCGCACCGAGGCGAGCGCCGGACCGTCCTTGACGTAGACCACCACGCGGGCGGCGCCGACGGCCTCCGCGGCCAGTTGGGCGCCGTCCAGTGCCAGGTGCGGCGCGTGGGCGAGCAGCACGGCGTCCTTGTGGCTGGCGGGCTCGCCCTCAGCACCGTTGGCGATCACCACCCCCGGGCGCCGGAGGGAGCCGCCACGGGCCGAGCCCGCGGCGGAGGCCACCTTGCGCCACGTGGGGAATCCCGCGCCGCCCCGGCCGGTCAGCCCGGCCGACTCCAGGGTGGTGATCAGCTGTCCGGGCCCGCCCCGCCACGGGATGGCGCCATGGCGGGCCCGGTGGGTGTCCAGGTCCCGGGCGGGGGCCGTCGGCAGCAGCCGCCGGCCCGAGGGACCGGCGGCCGTCGTCGCGGCGACCGTCGTGGCGCTCATCGGGCACCCACCCGCACCCGCACCGGGACCTGCGCCGGGACCCGCGCCGGGACCCGGACGCGGGCACCGGATGGGACGCTGCGCGGTGCGTAGCCGGGCGTCAGCCGCCAGACCAGCGCCCCGCCGACCGCGAGTATGCAGGCCACGGTGACGGCCGTCATCCACGGTGTCCCGGCGTCCGTGCCGGTGCCCAACCCGTGCAGCACGGCGACCGGCCACGCGACGTAGGCGCCCAGGTGGATCGCCCGCCAGAGGCGCGGGCCGATCCGGTGGCGAACCGCGGTGGTCACCGCCAGCGCCAGGAGCAGGTCGAGCGCCAGCGTGCCCAGTCCCA
>CAYYCE010000007.1:0-2691 GCA_964469635.1 uncultured Kineosporiaceae bacterium | reverse complement strand
GCGGCCGGTAGGCTCCGGTGAACGGGACCACGAGGTCGATCAGGCGCACCTGGGCGTAGGGGTCGAACAGCAGGGTCGCGATGTGCAGGCCGAGGAAGGCCAGGGCCAGCAGCGCTGCGCTGGAGTGCACCGCTCGCAGGGCGAATCGGGGGATCCCGAGCACAGCACGACCCGAACGGGTCAGCACGCCCAGGACCATGACGACCGAGAACAGGACCAGGGCGCTGATGCCGCTGCCACGGGCCAGGAACCAGCTGGCGGAGGTGAGATCGAGGTTCATGTCGATCACCGTCGTCGCCCAGTCTGTGCCTCGGCTGTGGCACGCCTGGGCCCCAGCGTTGGATCCTGGTTCACAGGCTTCTCACAGACTCGGCACAGAGCCGGTCAAGGAGGCGGCCCGAGGATGAGAGACATGAGCTCGATGACCTCACCACTGTCCTCCCGCCCGGCCGCCCAGCGTTCGCGCATGGAGCACCCCGACGGCCGGCCGGTGAAGATCCTCGTCGTGGACGACGAGGCGTCGCTGTCCGAACTGCTCTCGATGGCCCTGCGCTACGAGGGGTGCGACGTGCGCACCGCGGCCGACGGTCAGAGCGCCGTGCGCATCGCCCGGGAGATGCGTCCCGACGCGGTCGTGCTCGACGTGATGCTGCCCGACATCGACGGTCTGGAGGTGCTGCGGCGGCTGCGGACCGAGGACGACGTCCCGGTGCTGTTCCTGACCGCCCGCGACGCCGTCGAGGACCGGATCGCCGGCATCACCGCCGGCGGTGACGACTACGTCACCAAGCCCTTCAGCCTCGAGGAGGTCGTCGCGCGGCTGCGCGGCCTGATCCGGCGCACCATCGCCCTGGGCGAGCGGTCCGAGGCCCGGCTGGTGGTCGGCGACCTGATCATGGACGAGGACAGCCACGAGGTGGAGCGCGCCGGCGCCCCGATCCACCTGACCGCCACCGAGTTCGAGCTGTTGCGCTATCTGATGCGCAACCCCCGGCGGGTGCTCAGCAAGGCCCAGATCCTGGACCGCGTCTGGAACTACGATTTCGGCGGCCAGGCCAACGTGGTGGAGCTGTACATCTCCTATCTGCGCAAGAAGATCGACGCCGGCCGGACCCCCATGATCCACACCCTGCGGGGAGCCGGTTACGTGCTGCGGCCCGCGGAGTGAGCGACCGGCGGGCACCATGCTCCGTGTGGTAGATCCCGCGCCCGACGACCCGACCCGCCGGCCGACGCCGCTGTGGCGCTCGCCGTCCCGGTGGACGCTGCGGGCGCGCCTGGTCGCGGTGCTCGTCGTTCTGACGGCCGCGGTCACCGTCCTGGTGGGCACGGCCGCCCTGATCGCGCTCGATCGCCATCTCACCGCGCAGCTGGACGAACAGCTCACCGCGGCCACGTCCCGCTCCGAGCCGATGTTGCCCTCCGTCGACGCCGACGGCGACACCGATGGCGACAGTCAAGCCGATCCAGGCCACGAGGGCCCGCTCTTCCTCGACCAGCGCGGCCAGAGCGAGGGGACGCTGGGGGCCACCTTCCGCGACGGGGGCGTGGTCGAGTCGGGGGTCATCGGACCGATGTCCACCACCGTGCCGCTGACCGGGGAGCAGAGCGCCGTCCTGGCCGCCGTCCCGGCCGACGACCAGGCGCACGTCGTCCGCCTCGGCGGCTCGCTCGGCGAGTACCTGGTCCGCGTGGTACCGACCGGACGCAACAGCACCGCGGCGATCGGGCTGCCCCTCAACGGCGTGCACCACACCCTGGCCGACCTCGGCCGGGTGGTGCTCGTGGTCGGGGTGCTGGCGGTGCTGCTGGCCACCCTGGCCGGTCTGGTCGTGGTGCGGATGGCGCTCGGCCCCCTGCGTCGAGTGGCGGCGACCGCCTCGCGGGTCGCCGAGCTGCCGCTGGAGCGCGGCGACGTCGAGCTGCACGAGCGGGTGCCGATGCGCGACACCGACCCCCGCACCGAGGTCGGCCGGGTGGGAACGGCGATCAACCGGATGCTCGGGCACATCGACGGGGCGCTCGCCGTCCGGACCGCCAGCGAGGCCCGGATGCGCCGGTTCGTCGCGGACGCCAGTCACGAGCTGCGCACCCCCCTCGCCTCGGTCCGCGGGTACGCCGAACTCACCCGCCGACACACCGACGAGCTGCCGCCGCAGGTGGGGCACGCCATCGGGCGGGTGGAGTCGGAGGCGATCCGCATGTCCGGACTCGTGGAGGACCTGCTACTGCTCGCCCGGCTCGACGAGAGCCCGGAGGCCGCGGCGATGCGGCACGAGGCCGTCGACCTGACGGCGATCGCCGTGGACTGCGTCAGCGACGCCCACCTGCTCGGGGCCGACCACCGCTGGGAGCTCGAGGTCCCCGACGAGCCGATCGAGATCACCGGGGACCCCGCCCGGTTGCGGCAGGTGGTGACCAACCTGCTGGCCAACGCCCGGGTCCATACCCCGGCCGGCACCACGGTCGCCATCCGGCTGGCCCGGCTCGAGAACGAGGACTCGGTGCGCCTGGAGATCACCGACGACGGGCCGGGGATCCCGCCGGATCTGTTGCCGGCGGTGTTCGACCGGTTCGCGCGAGCCGACTCCTCGCGGTCGCGGGCGGCCGGCAGCACCGGGCTGGGGCTGGCGATCGTCGCCTCGGTGGTCCAGGCCCACGGCGGCCGGGTGAGCGTGGACAGCGGTCCCG
>CAYYCE010000006.1:14828-21224 GCA_964469635.1 uncultured Kineosporiaceae bacterium | reverse complement strand
GCGGCGCCACCGGCGTACCGGCCGGTGTCGGACTCTCCTACCCACCGGGGCCGAATCTACCGAGCGTCCGCGTCAGAGTGCCATTCGCGCAGCTCGCGGTAGAGGTCGAGGTGCGCCTCCAGGCTGGCCTCGACGCTGAAACGGCCGTGGGCGTAGGCGGTCGCGACTCGGGCGGACTCGGCGCGACGGTCGGGGGCCAGACGGGTCAGGGTGAGCAGCTCACCGGCCAGGGCCTCGACGTCGTCGGCGGCCACCACGCGGCCGTGCTCGGCCAGCATCTCGCGCACCCCGCCCACGTCGGTCGCCACCACGGGCAGCCCCGAGGCCATCGCCTCGATCAGCACCAGCGGCTGCTGCTCCATCCGGGCCGGCAGCACGAAGGCGTCGGCCCCGGCCATCACCGCGGGAACGTCGGCGCGGAACCCGAGGAAGCTGACGTGCCCGGTCAGGCCGAGGTCGGTGGCCTGGCGCTCGAGTGCCGCCCGCTCCGGACCGTCCCCGACGACGCTCAGGTGCAGATCGTCGGGCCCGCCGCGGGCCAGCGCCCGCTGCAGTGCGCGCAGCAGCACGTCGACGCCCTTGCGCTCGACGAGCAGGCCCACGAAGAGCAGGTGGCGGATCGGCCCCTCCCGTGCGGTCGCCGCCGGCCCGGGCAGTGCCAGCCCGTTGTCGATGTGCCGGATCCTGCCGGCCGGGACGTGCAACCGGTCTCGCAGGAACCGCCCGAGCACATCGGCGACGACCACCGTGCGGTCGACGGTACGGGCGACGACGGCGTCGGCGGCCAGCACCGTCCGGGTGTAGCGGGAGGGCGCCGGGGCGTCGGGGTCGTCGAGCCAGGCCTGGTCGACGTCGTCCGGGACACCGTGGTACGTGTGAACCACGGCCGGCCGGGATGCCGGGCGGGCGCGCAGCAGCGCGGCGCCGATCCCGAGACCGGCGCAGATCAAACCCGAGCGGCGGTCCTGGGCGTGAACCACGTCCGGATCCCACGCCAGGATCCGCCTGCGGGCCGCGGCGATCTCCCGGGCCGCCCCCTTGGCGCCGACCCGGGACTCCGTCAGGATTCCGGCCACCCGGTGCGCGTCCCGGCTCGGACTCGGGGCGAACAGTCGGACCCGGAAGCCGGGGCGCCGCGCGAGGGCCGCCGCCAGCGCCACGGTGACGTCGACCGGACCACCCCGATCCTGGGTGAGGACGAAGGCGACTTTGCGTGGTGGCGTCATCGGCGTTCGGCCACGACGCCCGGGGAGGGCGGGGTAGGCTCGTTCGGGATCACGCGGCCAGTCTGTCAGCTGTGATCGATTCCCGGGGAGGCTCGGGCGACGGACAGGAGTGGGCGGGCGCGGTGACCGGCTTGGACGAGCGACCGGTGGCGTCGGTCCTGGTACCCGCCTACCGGGAGCAGGACGGCATCGCCACCTCGCTGCAACGGATCGCCCGTGCCCTGGCCGATCTGGACCGTTACCGGTGGGAGATCGTCGTCGTGGACGACGGGTCCCCGGACGCGACCTCGGAGCGGGTGCGGCAGGCGGCGGCCGCGATCGACGTTCCGGTCCGGCTGGTGCGGCACGTGGTCAACCAGGGCCTCGGCGGGGCGCTGCGGACCGGGTTCGCCCAGACCCGCGGCGTCCTCGTCGTGGTCCTGGACAGCGACCTGTCCTACCACGAGGAGCACATCGCCCGGCTGGTCGATGCCTGGGAGAGCAGCCGGGCCCACATCGTGGTCGCCTCGGCCTACATGGAGGGCGGCAGAAGCACGGGGGTGCCGGCGATGCTCGACCGGCGCTCGAGGACGGCCAACCGGATCCTGTCCCGCGCGGCCCTGGACGACATCAAGACCCTCACCGGAATGGTGCGTTGCTACGACGGGCCGTTCGTGAGAGGGCTGTCGTTGAAGGCCGTGGACGTCGACATCAACGTCGAGATCCTCTACAAGACCCAGTTGCTGCGCGGCACCATCGTCGAGATCCCCGGCCATCTGGACTGGTCCGGCATGGAGCACCGGGCGGCCCGCAGTGGGGTGATGTCACGACGCGGCCGCTGGAACACGGCCAAGTCGCTGGTGCTGACCTACCTGTTCCGGCCGTTCTGGTTTCCCCTGGCGCCGGGGCTGCTGTTCGGGCTCGTCGGGGTGGTGCTCGCGGCCATGGGTCACCTCGGTTGGCAGGGGCTCGCCCAGACCTGCCTGGTGCTGGCGGTGGTGCTCATGGTCGCCTCGCTCGGCATGCTGCAGACCAAACGGTACTTCGAGGAGCTGTACTTCCTGGGCTCCCGCAGCCAGGGCGGTCATTCGGATCTCGCCTTCGCCCATCCCTGGACCATGCCCGACGGCCCGATCGACGTGCCCACGGACGCCGGTCCCGCCGACGGGCCGGTCAGGGCCTCGGACGCTGACCGGGAAGGCCCTTCAGCAGCGACCTGATGGCCCTGTCGGTGGCGGCCACGGCCTCGTGACGGTCATAGAGCGTGACCGCGCGCAGCCGGCCGCGCACGCCCTCCTCCATGGCCAGCGAGCGGTCCGCCAGCCGCAGGACGATCTGCTCGGTCAACGCCGGAAGGTCCTGGTGCGCCACCACTGCCCCGGCGTCCCCGATGCTCTCGGCCAGACCGGCGACGGCGAATCCCACCACGGACCGCCCGCTGGCCATGGCCTCCAGCGGGACCAGGGCCATGCCCTCCCACCGGGAGGGGACGACGACGACGTCCGCGGCCGCGTACCAGTCCTCCGGGCTCTCCGTGCCGCCGTAGAGTCGGGTGGAGCCGAGCCGATCGGCGGTCTGGCTGACCGCCGTCCGGGACGGACCGTCTCCGACGATGGCCAGCCGTGCGTCCGGGACCCTCTCCAGGACCCGAGGCCAGGCCTCGAGCAGCAGGTCCTGGCCCTTCTGCCGGGCCAGCCGCCCGAGGCAGACCGCCAGCGGACCCGGTCCCAGCCCCAGCCGGGTGCGCGCCTGCGCCTGGTCCTGGGGCACGAACCGTTCGACGTCGATGCCGTTGGGGGCCACGACGCTGCGCGTCGGGGCGATGCCTCGCCGGTAGCCCTCGTGCAGCTCTCCGCCGCTGACCGCGACGATGAGGTCGGTCCAGCGCACCGCGACGCGTTCCCAGGCGGCGGACAGCCAGGACACCAGACCGCCGGCGGCGTGGAATGACCAGGCGTGTGGCTGGAACACCGTCGTGACCTTGCCCCGGACGGCGAGCCGGCCGGCCAGCCCGGCCTTGGAGCTGTGCAGATGGACGACGTCGGGATTGAGCCTGCGGACGACCGCCATCAGCTCCCGGGCCTCGGCGAAGCTGGAGGGGCCGGGGGACCGGTCGGCCGACCACGGATGCACCGGGATCCCGGCCTCGGCCAGCCGCTCGCCCAGCCAGCCGTCGGGGGGGCAGGCGACATGGACGTCCCAGCCCTGCGCCTGCTGGAACTCGGCCAGGTCGGCGAGCACCACCGCGACCCCGGCGTCCACCGGCTGGGAGACGTGCAGGATGCGTTGACCCCAGCTTCCATCGGCCAGGTCCACCCCCCGCTCGACCCATTCCTCGGTCATGGACGGGACTCCTGTTCCGCTGGGGAGGTCGGCGTGGGGCCGGAGATGCCGGCCGTGGCGGGGTCCTTGGTCCGCAGCGGCCGCCGCCCGAGTAGACGGGCGTGTTCGCCGGTGCCCACCACGTCGAAGTCATCCGTCAGCCGGCTCAGGACGTGGTCGAGCACCCGCGACTTCTCGGCCGACGGCAGCGCCATTCCGGGGAAGAACTCCAGGCCCGGGGCGTCATCGCGGTCCAGGAGATCGAGAGGATGCAGCAGGATGCTGGGCCCGATGCCCGCGACCCGGCACATCCGCAGGGCCGTGGCCACGTAGCGGCGGGCCAGCGCGGGGTTGATCTGGTGCAGGTGGATCACGTAGCTGACGTGGATCGGCACCTTCAGCCCGGGCATGGTGGTCACGGGCAGCTCGACCAGTCCGGCGCCCGGGGAGTCGGGGGTCAGGTTCGAGCGCCAGCGGTAGGGGCCCACCGGTCGCAACCCCTCCCGGGCCGAGCCGAAGAGGGCTTGACGCTGCTCCCGTTCGTCCGCCGACAGCCCGGCGCTGCGGAAGTAGTAGGCCCTCGCGAGCGGCCCGATCCAGGTCGGCAGGGTGGTCGCGTCGTAGGTGTAGCCGCGTCGCTCCAGCAGCTCGAGCAACGTCGGGGACAGGCTGTAGCCGGGTCCCCGGAAGCCGGTGGGACGGGCGGCGCCCGCCGCCACGACGGCCTGCTCGGTGCGGGCCAGCTCCTCCTCGAGCTGGTCCCGGGAGTACAGGTGCAGCCAGGGCTCGTGTTCGAAGGAGTGGTTGCCGATCTCGTGCCCGGCGGCGGCGAGGGAGGCGACGAACTCGACCCCCTCGTCGGTGGCGGCGTCGTGACCGACCACGAACACGGTGGCGGTCAGGTGATGACGGCCGTAGGCGTCCAACAGCCGCGGGCCGAGGGCGGACAGGTAGCCCGGGCGTGCCTGCCACTGCGGATCGCCGTGGGTCTTCAGATAGGACCACAGGTTGTCGGCGTCAAGGCTGAGGCTGGCGACCAGGCGCCCGTCCTCGCCGCGAACGCCCGTCGCGGGTACCAGCCGGGAGGCGATCCCCGGTCGGCCGGTGACGGGGCTCGCCGGGCCGGACACGTCTGAGGCGTCCGACGCGGGCGCCGGGGCCGCGGGGGTCGCCAGGATCTGCGACACCGCGGCCTCGGCCAGCCCCAGGGTGGTCTCCACGTTGAGGGTCCCGTCGCTGACCTGCGCGCTGCTGGCCAGGTACAGCCCGGGTAGGCCGGTGGCCACCGGCGGTACGCCGTCGCCGCTGCCTGGGACCGGGACCGGCATGACGTTGCGGGCCTTGGCGACCCGGGTCGCCACCACGTCCTCGGGGACCAGCGCCGGGTAACGGCGCAGCAGATCGGTCACCGCACGCTCGGCGATCACGTCGTCCGCCTCGTCGAAGTCCGGGTCGTCCGGGGCGCAGTAGCGCGGCAGGTAGACCAGGTGCATCCCGCCGGTCTGGGCGCGGTCGACCAGGTTGGTCATCTCCACCACGGCGGTGTACGGGGTCTGGTCCGTGACGTAGGTGAGGTAGCCCCCGGTCACCTGGCGCCGCAGCACGACCGAGACGCTGATGCAGCCGAGATAGCGGACCCGCTCCAGGGCGCGGTGCACGCCCTCGGTGGCGCCCTCGCAGTCCCCCGGCAAGGGGATCAGGCGCCGGGCCACCGGTCCAGGGGTGGTCACCACGACGTCGTCGACGACGAGATCCTCGCCGGCCGCCGTGCCGACCCGCCAGCGGCCGCCGTCCTGGGGTTTCGCCTGCTCGATCGACGTGACCGGGGTCGACGTCCTGACCTGGACGCCGGCGTCCGCCAGGGCGGCGGCGAGCCGCCCCAGGATCGCCGCGTACCCGCCCTCGACCCAGCCGAAGCGGTCGCCGTCGCCACCGCGCAGGCGCGCCAGCAGCAGCCGCCGGAAGGTCGAGCGGATGAACCGGGCCGAGGCCTGGTCGGCCTCCTCGCCGAGCTTGGCACGCAGCAGAGGACGCCACAGGTCCTGCGTGGCGGCGCGTCCGGACCACCGGCGCAGCCAGGCCGCCGACGTGATGCGGTCGCCGCCGCGCAGCGGGAGCAGGGCGCCGGCGGCGACCGTGGCCCCGACCCGCAGCCGTGACGGCAGACCGAGCACGGGCAGCCGCAGCAGGTCGAGCACGCTCGACATCGGCAGCACGCGGCCGCCGGCCAGCAGTTCGGAGTCCACGGTGGTGAAGTGCAGGGCCGTCTCCAGGCCGAGGCGCCGCAGCAGGGCGATCACGCGCCGGTCCTGCCCGAGCACCACGTGATAGAAACGGTCCCAGGTCAGCCGTTCCCCGCCCGCCTCGATGGTCCACGCCGAGGCCAGGCCCCCCAGGGCCGGCGCGGCCTCAAGAAGGACGACGGGCCGCCCCGTCGCCGTCAGGGCATCGGCCACGGCGGCACCGAGCATTCCGCCGCCCACGACGGCGATGGCACCGGTCGGTCCGGCTTCATCGCAAGAACCCCCGAGACCACGCTGATTCGCGAAGTCCACATCCGCCCCTCGGTTCGGTCTCGGACCCTATTGGAACAGGGGCGAGGGCCCGCTCAGGGCCGTTTCCGACGATCTTACGTCGCTCTCGGTGGAGACAACGATCACTTGCCCCTGCCTGGCGGATCGAGAGTGACGCTCGGTAGCCGAGACGATCGGTGGATTTGCCCGGCGATCGAGCGAGATTTGCCGAATAGAAGGGACAATCGCCCGTCACCATCAGTCAAATCGACACTGAGGGTCACATAGCGGGCTCCGGGTCGGTCGGGTTGCTGCCGGCGAGGGGCTGCGGGAGGGCGCGGGATGGAGGCGGCCGA